>USSJ01000001.1 GCA_900557285.1 uncultured Clostridia bacterium
TTGTAATCGTTGGACGCCGCCGCGATCAGCGATATGCCCGCCGCTTTGATGCTTTCATAGATCTCGTTCACGTTCTCTTCGTCCACTTCGCGGGAGAAACCGCAGGAGGTGCCGAGAGACATGTTGATGATGTCCACGCCCAGCACGACGCAGTCTTCCAGCGCCGCAAGAATGGAAGATGTCTTCGCACCGTCGGAATAGTCGGAGAAGACCTTCATGATCACGAGCTGCGCGTTGGGCGCGACGCCCGTGATGGTGTCGTCTTTGCCCGCGATGATGCCCGCGACGTGCGTGCCGTGTTCGGAATTGAGAGGGAACACGTCACTGTCTTTATCCGCGTAATCGTACGCATACGGAACTTTGTCGCTGACGTACACATCCTCGCCCGTAAGCCCCGTATTGTAACTTGCCGCAACCGTATTTCCGACTTTTTCGGATACGTTCTGCAGATTGAACGCCTTATCCGAACTCGTAAAGTTGCTCACGCTGAACGCCGAGTGCGTATAGTCGAGCCCCGTGTCCAGCACCGCAACCACAACGCCGTCGCCCTGGTATTCCGACTTCGAACTGTCAAAAATACCCGTTTCGTACACGTCGACGTCGTTGGTCACCACTTCGGTCACCGCGGCGGGTTCATACTCCTCCCCGACGATCACCGTGGCATTCCCGAGAACGCTGTTGATCTCGCTGAAATCTCCGGCGCGCACCTCGATCTCGAAACCGCTGAAAATAGTGTTGTACGTTTCACCGGCAACATAATCGATCCCCGCGGCGGTCAGCTTCGCCTTGGCCCGCGCACTCTCCGCATCGGCGCGGTTGGCAATGCCGCGCGCCTGCGACGTCGTCGCGTATTCTTCCAGCGATAATGCGCTGCCGCTCTCATGATAGGAATCAATGACGGATTCCGCTCCCGTTTCGACGATCAGTGAAATCGTCTGATCGTCTGAAACCGTATCGGGAAGTTTATAAACGGAGTTTTTATCGTAGAACGATTCCGCTCCCGTATCGATGGGGGCCGTTATTTTGTTGATCGTGCTGTTGTTGTCTGCACCCGTACTGATTTTGTAATCACCGAAAACAGTACTTGTAAACAAGCTTGCCGCGCAAAACAGCGCCAGCAGGCTGACGGCAGATTTTTTGAGTCTAATCATCGTGTGTTCCTTCGTTTTTTTAGTTTATCGCTTACTCTTGCGGAGCAGACAGCCGGCTTTACGCCTGCTGTCCTTCTTCCGCTGCGGGGACTTCCGTCACTTCGGCTGCACCGTCTGCGATGCGGATCGTATATTTTGCACCCGCCGCCGTGGTAACCGTATAAGTTTGCGTCTGTTCATCATACACGCTTTCCGTGATCCCGTATGTCTTCGTGCCGATCACGAGAAGTTTTACGGTATTGCTCCCGGTCAGAATGTCAACATATGACCCGTTATCCGCCGTATAATACGTAGTCGCCGATTCCTCCGTGACGGTTACCGATGCGTAAACGGGAATCACCTTTTCGTTCGTTTCGCCGACCGATTCGCCTTTGTCCTCCGTAAGAACGACTTTATAATAGGTGCTCGAAAGGATCTTCCCTTCCGTATCGTCCTGCGTCTCTTCGCGCGTCCGCATGATCACATAAATGTCGTCGCCGATGTAACCCGTCCAGTCCGCTTCGAGCGTTTCGCCTTCTTTCACGATCTGCACCGAGAACAGCGATCCTGCCGCATATGCTTCCGACCCGACGATCCTGCCGACTTTGACCGTCAGCCCGCTCGCCGTATCGGTAAGCTCCTGCATGCGCACAAGCGCCAGAAGCTGATAGCCGTAGGTACTTACATAACTGTTGTAAGAAGCGACAAACAGCAATTCGTATTCATATCCGTCCGTACCCGTGAAGGATGCGGAATATACATTGTTGCCCTCGCTCTTATAAGGAACTTTCGTCAGATTGAACAACTCACCGTTCACGTCGTAAATGCCGGATCCTTCCCCGAACCAGAAGTTCAGATACGGTTCTCCCGCTTCGCCCGCTTCATTGTAATCGGTGAGCAGGGAAATTTCGCCCATACTGTTCTCAAACGCATTCGCCGTTGCGGAACCGTAGAACAGATACACAAGATAATACGTTGTAAGATAATTGTTGGAAGGAAGCGTGCTTTCCAGCCGCATTCCCGTGATCTCATACTCGCTCGCAGACTGGCTGCCCTGGTAATCGACAGTAATGTCAAAACGATAATAAGAAAGATTCGACACCGTCGGGAGCTTGATGTACATTACATAGCCGTCATCCGTCTTTTCACGGACAACCACGCAGTTATACGTCGTGTCGCCGATAAACAGCGTCCCGTTCACGCTGAATTCCGTGCCGCCCGAAGGAGTGAAATACAGCGATTTGAGATCTCCTTTATGTTCCGTTCCGTCTTCATCCACGCTTATCAGAACCGGGTACTGCGACGCCGTGTCCGCCACCCTTTCAAACGTCAGACGGAATCCGTCGTTCTTGTAATACGTTTTGCCTTCGTATTCGAATGTTTCCGTAAAGGAAGGGACACTCGTGCTATCCGGCACAAATCCGTATTCGTTCGCTCCCGAAGCGGAAGGATCCTGCAGGTAAATGGTTACCTTTCCGTCTTCGATGTTGTAGTAATACCGCGTTTCTCCGTTGAACACCGCAAATCCGTAACTCGTGAAGAGCAGCGATTCAAGATCGGAAGTATAGTAAGCATATTCATTCAGTTTGATCGGCTCTATCGTACCGTCTGCATTGCTGTATGTGTACAGCGACGCATCCGTTCCGGCTGCATTCGCATAATAGAGCAGATTGTCGGTGATCACCGTGTAAGCGCCCGATTCCGCCGTTCCTTCTTTGTCATAACGCGTCACGTTGCCGTATCCGTCCAGGATCAGCACAGACCAGTCGCTCTTATTGACATATGTCCGCACGAACTCTTCATAACGCACCACAAACACGTTGATCTGCGTGCTGGAAGATACGCTGTACACGCGGAGCGCCCCGATGAGCGTACGCTCCGTGCTCGCATCCGACTTGTACGTGACGGATACCGTTCCGTCCGCATTCATCGTGTAGCTGCCGGCTTCGTCGATGTAGTTGTACCCTTCATCGCCTTCACCGGGCGTGAATACCGCCGCCGTACCGTAACCGTCCAGACGAACATAGAGATTCTCGGCCGCCTGGTTGTTCACAAGCAGATACGTGCCGTACTCCCTTCCGCGCACCGTGAAATCGGTGAGATCTTCGCCCGTGTAGTCAAAGTAGAAATATCCGTTTTCGGTATAAAGCACGATCACGTGATCGGAAACTTCGTCCGACGTGATGAAATACAGTCCCGAATAGTTCGCACCGTTCAAATCGGTGTAGCGCGCCTGGAATCCGTACCCGTCCAGTTCAAGAATGCCCGCTTTTGCCGATACGTATGTGTCTGCACCGATGCTCTCGTTGTACTTTGCAAAATATACGGCATCCGTCGTCGCGATCTGTATAAACCTGAACTGCATGCCTTCCGCCGTAAACGTGTAAACGGTCAGGCCGAACGACGTCGTTCCGCTTTCCGCAAACGTGCCGGAATACTGCGTTTCTCCCGAAGTATAGACCGCATTGCCCTTTCCGTCAAACGCCATCGTTTCCGTCGAGGATATGGTGCCGTCCGTAAGCAGCCCCTTCGCCGTATACGGCGCCGTGCTGAGCGAATAATAGGTCATGGCGTCGGGATCGATCTCAACATACAGATAACCCGCCACCGTTCCGCCAGACTCCACTGCGATGGAGATCAGGTTTGCATTGTTGCTGCTCGCGGCATACACGCCCGAGTACACATGCCCTTCCTGCTCCAAAACGGCATACCCGCCTACCAGGGTGAGCTTTCCGCCCGAAATATTTTCACAGGTATAGACATCGGCATAATCTTCGTTGACATCCGTACCTTCTTCCGTCTCGATCACGGCAGCATACCAATAGTTGACAGAATACATGTTGCCGTTGCTTGCCGTCGTAACAGTGACCGCAAACACCACGCTCTTGACTTTCGTTACATCCACGACGCCGCCGGCGATCTCCGTATCGGCAGGTTCGCCGACCACTGTCAGCGTGTACAATCCTTTTTCCGCATCGTAGGTGTATTGGCCTTCCGAAACAAAGACGTATTCGCCCTTTTCCGTATCATAACCGTACAGCGACGCCCATCCTTCTTTCTTGTCGTTGATCACGATCAGCGGCGCATAATAGATCGAACCGTCGTTCATGTACTGGTATTCCGCATACCCGCTCGGCTTTTCCTCATAGGTGCTGACCGTCGTCGCGGTATCGCCCGATCCCGTCTTTTCCGTATTCACAAGGAAAAGACGCGTCGTTCCGTTTGCCGTAAAGCTGACAATCACTCCGCCGAACACGGAGGAACCCATCAGCGAGAAATATCCCTTTTCGGTTACGGATCCGTTGGTATATGTCGCATTATACACGCCGTCCAGAACCAACGTTCCGCCGTCCGCACCCGTATACGTCGTATCGTATGCGGACTGGTAAAGCATATAACCCGTCGTGCCGTTGAATTCCATGATGCGCGCAACGCCCGCCGTCATTCCGTAAGAATTGAGCAACGTAAATTCCGTGCCGTCCTCGTTCATCACATAACTGTAGGAGGTGGACGTATCCCCGGCGCTCATGACCGCCGTGTTGAATCCGTTCAGCGTGATCCCGTAATATTCGGGTTTATAATACACTACCTGACCTTCGGAGATCGCAAAACGTACCAGCGTACCCAGAGCCACCTGCTCTTCGTTGCGCACCATGAATGCGGGACGGGATGCATTGTCCACGGTAATGGAACCGACGCTCATCACAAGCGTCTGCCCCGCAAGCTCTCCGTCCGTGAACGTAACGTGATAATATCCCGTTTCGTCTATGACATACGTCCCTTTCGAATTGCTGTTGAGCCCGCCTTCCCCTTGCACGGTATAAGTCAGACCGTTGTATTCGTCAAAGATGATCCGCGTAGTATCGACCAGACCGGTTCCGACAACGTACAGCGTTGCCGTATAACCGTTCCTCGATTCATTGTAATACGAGAAAGTGCCGTCCTCGTTGAGCCTGCCGAGGCTCATGAGATTGTCTCCCTGCGCATCGATAAAGGTAAACTGGCGGCTCGCTACATCGTATTCACCTTTGAAATACACATCGCCGCGGCACAGATAAACGTACGCCGCATCTTCTTCAAAGAGGAAGATGTAGTCGCTGCCGCCGAACATATCCGTATAGCCCTTGCTCCATACCGCATACAGCGCCATGTTGCGCGTCGGGATAAATTCGTCCGCTTCCGCCTGGCTGTCGCTTTCCTTATTATATATAATGGAATCTATGTAACTGAGTTTGTATTCGGCGGCTCCGTTGGCGCTCGTCGACCAACCGGAAAGGAAATACCCCCCGAACGTATAATCGGTAGGAAGTTCCACCGCGACGCCGTAACGCGCTTTCACCGTGTAATCCGCCGCGGATGACCCGTCCGGATAGTTCGCCACAAACCGTACCGTGTACTCTTCGCGGTCGTAATACAATTTCAGAACATTGTCCGCCGCGTTCTCCGTCAGAACGATCGACGAAATTTCACTGTCATTCGCAACACGCTCAAAACCGGTCACTGTCTCTTCGGGGGTCACCGTTGTGCCGACATAATCACTGTCCGCCACCGTCCCCGTCTGCTCGTAACCGGAAAGAGTAATATTTTGCGTCCAAATCTGCACCGAATAGCCGACTTTGTATTCCGCAGTCAGCATGATCCCCTCTTCGGGCATCCTGGTATTGCGCGCCAGTTCCGACTCCCCGTCAAACCACGCACCGAATGTAAATCCGCTCTTCGTGGGGATATAATCCTGCATGAAATCGTAGATCACATCACCGCTCTTCAGATAAAGCGTCGTGCCCGCCGCCAGCGTGCCTCCGTTCAGATCCAGCGTGATGACGCTGAGCTTTTCCCATTTTGCATAGACCGTCACATTCTCCGTAACGGTCACGGCCGTTACCGCATCTCCGGAGAAATCCTCCGCAAGATACCAGCCCTCAAAACTGTATCCTGTTCGTTCGGGAACGGGAAGCGTATATTCCTTCCCTTCCTCTACCTTCACAGCCGCAATGCTTTCCCCGCCGTCCGTATCGAAGGATACGGAATATGCCTTCGCCCCGCAGGAAACCGCAAACGCGCTCACCGCAACGACAAACAGCAAGGACAGGATTACCAAGAATTTTTTCATTAAAAGTTACTCCTCCAAGAGGTAAAAAATATCGATATTTCCCGTATGGCAAATTGCCACGGATATTATAACCTTTTCTTTGACCACTGTCAAATATTTCACACAGCGGACATTTTTCGATCTTTTTCACGCCGAAAAATTTTTTGAGTTCTCGTGAAACATACACGGCCCGAACACATTCGGGGCTTTTGTTCGGCAGCAAACTTACGCTTGCTGCCACACTGCATACAAAGTTGTACCCACAGGTACGCTGCCGATCTCTTTTGCCGCATATTCGACTGAACCGCCCTCACTGACCGCCCAGCCCGCAAATGTATATCCGTCGCGGGCGGGAGCCGATACAGTATTGCTTTCATTGACGTAGAACAGAGAATCCTCCGTCACGGTAACAGAAACAACATAGCTGCCGTCCTCCGAAAAACGGCAATTCATTATGACAGGCCGGAACGAAGAGTTCCAGTATTCCTCCCAGCGTCCCGGTACGGTCGCGCTGTCGCTGTACAACGTCGCCCGGTTATCCCCGAAAAATGCATGCGTTCCGATCTGCTCGACTTTTCCGTTCAACAAGACAGAAGTGAGCGCCGTGCAGCCGCGGAAAGCATAGTTTCCCACCGAACGGACACTCGCAGGGATCACAACATTCTCCAGCGAAGCAAGCCCCGCAAAAGCATAGTCACCGATGCTTTCCACTCCCGTGCCCAGATCCAGCGATACAACCTGCGCACAACCCGCGAAAGCATGGTCGCCGATCGTATCGACGGAAGCCGGAATCACGATCTCCGTCAGTCCCGTGCAGTTGCCGAATGCCCGGCTGCCAATGCTGACAAGTCCCTGCCCAAGTTCCAGTGATGTCGCACTGCTGCATTGGTAGAACGCACAATCCCCTACCTGCTGCAGCGTGTCGGGCAACAGGATCTCGCCCAGCGTCATACAGTTATAAAATGCATACCTGCCGATGTCCGTCAAACCCGAGTTGAAATTCATGGACGGAAGATTGATGCAATTATAAAAAGCAAAATCGCCGATCTTCTCCAGTCTGCGGCTGGTGTTGCTGATTTCACTGATCTGCGTGCAGTTGTAGAATGCCGCCCTGCCCACCGAACTGATCATCGGAGGAAGAGTTACCTTGAACAGAGAATCGCAACCGTAAAAAGTAAAGTCCTCAATTTTGCTCATGCTGCCGTTCAGGTTGACGGTGCTCAGGCTCTGACACCCGTAAAAAGCAGCTTCGCCGATATACTGTGCGCTCGACATACTGTCCACTTGTTCGAGATTGATATGCCCGTAAAATGCAAAGTCTGCAATTCCCTTGACCTCGCTGTCGAGCTTGATATACGTTACTTTGGACAGGCTCGACACCAAACTGTTCGCCGCCTCCTCATCATCGGCGGCCAAACTGTACATATAGGCCATCGCATAGTCATATTTTTCATATCCGATCACCCAGTTTCCCGCATAGACGACGCCGTATTCATCCACATTATCGTAAAGCGTCGTTCCGTAGAACGCCAGCATTCCGATATGGGTGACCGTGTCCGGAATTATGGAACTGATCGAATTGTTTTCCAATACACTGCAATTGTAAAAAGCGTATGCCCCGACATTTTCCAGAGCCTTGCCCAGATAGATGGTCCGCAGAATATCGCATCCGATAAACGCGGCCGTATCGATGGAACGCAGAGAAGAATTGTCCGACGCTTCAAAATACCAAAGGTTTTCACAGCTGCTGAACGCAGAATTCCCGATGTAGATCACGGAATCGGGCAAATAGACGCGCTGCAGACTGCTGCATACATAAAATACCGCATCCGCTATGCCTGTGATATCACTCCGCATCGCCACAAAATTCTCATCCCTCAGATTTGCCGGAGTTCTCTCATCACCCGCTACGGTCAGCTTGGATTCTTTCCCCGAAACAAGCTCGACCAGCCAGGATCCGACATACACGTACGTTTCATCCTGCGCTTTCGCAGTATTGTATACTTCCGTCATAAGGAAGGCAAATTGTCCGATTCTCGTCACGCTTTCGGGAATGGTCACATCCGCAAGCGAAGAACAATTCCGGAAAGCTCCATTGCCGATGGTTTCCAATCCGTCCGGCAGAGCCGCCGTTTTCAGAGTTGCGCAACTTTCAAAAGCGCTCTCGCCGATCGTCTTCAATGCCTGTGCCTGCGAAAATTCCACCGTTGTGAGCGATTCGCAATTTCCGAACGCAAGAGTACCGATCTCGCTCACACTGTCCCCGATCGATACGCGCACAAGCGCGCTGTCATTCAGAAACGCCGCCTCTCCGATGGTCTGTACCGTATCCGGAATGTCAAACTCGGTAAGCGCGGAACAGTTTGCGAAAGCGTACACCCCGATCGAATCGACCTCCGGAAGCTGAATGTTCGTCAAAGAACGGCAGAAATTGAACAAATTGTCGCTGATCGAGGTAATGCTGTCCGGGATCACGACGTTATCCAGCGCATAGCACGCCTGAAATGCCGACGGCCCGATGTACGTCACGGAATCGGGGATGGTGACCGAAGTCATCTGTCCCGCATTGTAAAAGGCCGACTCCCCGATGCTCCTGACATTTTTGCCGATGATCACACTCTCCGCCCGGCTGTTGCGGAACGCCTTATCGCCGATCTCCGTGACAGGCTTTCCGCGATACAGATCGCCGACGTCGACTACACCCGACGATGTGCCGTAACCGATCAGACGGTATTCGGTATCGTTGTTGATCTTTTCATAGATGCAGCCGTTTTCATAATCCTTGTGGAAATAAATAATTTCCGTCCATGCAGAATCCGCGTACCCGTCGCTGCCTACGGCCTTGATCCGTATCTCGTAATCACCCATATCCAGGTCCGAGAGTGAATAATCCGTAATTTTCGCTTCATACTGCTCCGTTTCACCCGACGGATCCGTGATCGAAACCACATAGCCGTGCGAATTTTTCACATCGTCCCACGACATCCAGTACGAGTCGTCAATGGAAATGTTGGAAGGAACCTCCAGTTCTTTCTGCGCACATGCCGAGGTATAAACGGATACGAACACGAGCGTCAACGCCAGAAATACAGCCGTTAACAATTTTTTCATGTTTTTACCTTACTTGACAGGGGATATCCCTTTTGTCTTATGCTGTTCGTCCCCTCCCCTGCTTTCGGAACGAACCGTTTTTGATTTGTGCTCGCGGATGATTTCATGGATCCACTTGAACTTGAACTTTCTCACCGCAATACCAAGCAGGAACAGAACCATCGCCGTGACCAGCAGGACAAGCCTCGGGTCATACGTCAGAATGAGGCTCGTTTTAAAGCTCTCGAAAATGCCGTCGGGATTCCGCAGATTTTCGATCACTTTACCGCCGCCCTCCTGCGCAAGTTCCGCAAGGAATGTTTCGGGATCCTCGCGCGTCGCATCATACGCCAGGTCATATTCCCTGGAATAGGAAAAATTCAGATACCTCTGATAGGAATAAACCTCCTTGCCGCTCGCATCGCACATCGAAAGCTTAAAGAGGTATACACCCGACTTTTTAAGAACAAACCGGCAGCTGCTGTAATGGTTGTTTGCATTCATCATGCCGATGACGTAAGCATCTTCGTCAGCCCCTTCGCCCGTATTGAGCGACAGCGAAAACGTATGATCTTCGTCTATGGAAGTGATACTGCCATTATAAGTATAACCTTCTTCCGCCAGCGGCGTGTAGATACTCAGACTGTTGATAAAGTTTTCACTTTCCAGGCTGAAACTGATTTGAGCCGGCTCGATATCCTTTACAGGCATCAAGGACTGCACCATATTGATGATAAA
This sequence comes from uncultured Clostridia bacterium, assembly GCA_900557285.1. GTDB lineage: Bacteria > Bacillota > Clostridia > Christensenellales > Borkfalkiaceae > Borkfalkia. Next base: position 10,048 of record USSJ01000001.1, read on the forward strand.
CTGATTGCCGTCTTCGCTCTGCATGAACGATCCCGACCACTTGCCGCCGTTCAGATCGCACATGAAACTGCCGACCGTTCCTGCCCCGAACTTCCACTGTGCATAGATCGGCACGTCAAAATCGCCCGCAAGAACAAGATAATCGGTATCGCGCACCTTTCCGCCGTAAAAACCGCCGAGTACGGTATTCATCTTGCCGTCCTGCAGCTCGATCCCGCTGAAAAGGTTGGACGATTCGTCATACGCAACCGGATTGAACCCGTTTTCGTACACGTTGACATCCTTGATCTCCGGCACATTCAGATCCTCGCGCATTTCCTGCACGAGCTTTTTGCTGTCCGTCACGGCGTGCAGCCTTCCGCCGCCGTAATCACACGCGACCTGCATCTGGTTGGCTTCCTCACTGCCCGCCTCCACGCCGATGCCGACAACGGAAAGAGTTATGCCTTCCTTGTTCAGGTTGGTGATGTTTTCCAGATATTGCTCTTCATCCCCGCCCGAAACGGCGCCGTCCGTAACAATGATGATATGCCGCCTTGCCACGTCCGTCTGCGCCTTGAGCAGCGTTCCCGCACGGTTGATCGCTTCGGAAAAAATCGTACCGCCGCCCGTTTCGTCGATCGAACTGATCGCGTCGCGGATGGTACGGTCCTGCGTGCGCCGCGTAAGCGGCAGCACCAGATCATACAGTGAGTTGAGCGCCATAACGCCGATGTAATCGCGTTCGCTCAGGCTGTCCAGACATGCCGATGCGCCCGTCCGCGCCCACGCCAGCTTGGTATCGTCTCCGAAATAAGAGCTCATGGAGCCGGATGCATCGATAATGATCATCACCGCGACCGGAGGCGTATAATTGATCACTTCCACAGGAAGCATCGACTGATACGTCGTACCGTACATATCGCTGCGGTTGTAAGCGTTGTTCTCGCCCGATTCGTCCGTACCGCCGAGCGTCAGCATCCCGCCGCCGTAATCGTTGACATACGAATACAGCACGTCGATAAATCCGTCCGGCAGATCCTTGTTCGCTATATTGTTCAGGATCACCTGATCGTATTGGCAAAGCGCCTCGGGATCGGCGGGAATCTCAGCTTCCGTATCATGCAAATTCAGTACATCCACCTGAAAATCCGCTTCTTTCAGCAATTTCACCAATGCGGTGGATTCGTCCTTACCGCGTTCCAGGATCAGAATACGATCAAACGTTACCACATCGTAATAGGAATAATAAATATTGTTTTCATTCAGAAGGTCACCGTCAGAAGAAACCCTGAAACTCATTTCATGGAATCCGTCTTTCTCAAACACATACTGAAATTCGACCGTACGTGTCCCCGCTTCCATGTCGACCGCTTCTGTCTTGACAAGTTCTCCGTTATCGTAAACATTGATCTCCGCCGGGATTTTTCCGGTACTGTACAGCGTGCAGCCCAACATAAAATTGTCGCCCGCCTTGATATGGTAATCGGGAAATTCCACGCCGATGACCTGTAAGTCATCCGCACTGTTGTCATCCGTGTACGACGATGCTATGTACACCGTGTCCACTTTGATCCCGAACGAAGTCATCGACTGAATGACCGTCGCCGCACTTTCGTCCGTTTCTTTTCCGTCCGTCACAAGAACGATCTTCTTGGATGCAGATTCCGAAAACAGCTCCCGCGTATACGTGAGCGCAGCCGCAATATCCGTGCCGTCCGTTTCCTCAGGCTTTTGTGCTGACTGATAAAACCGGTAAACGTTTTCAATATCCGCGGTAAGAGGAACGGCATAATTCTGATCGAATCCGAAAGTGACCACGCCGACCTTGATCCCTTCATACCACGCGCCCGTCCCGAGCGCCGCCTTGAGAAAATTTTCCCGGTTTGCTTGTTCCTTCTCTCCGGAACGGGATACGTCCACGAGAAAAATCACTTCGTTGCTTTCGTTGGGAACGGATTTGGTGATGAATATACCCGACAAAACGGATACGCAGAGCACACACGCCACACAATGCAGAACCAGCGCAATGATACGGTTTCTTGTCCGCCTGTATTTTTTATTGCTCCTGAAATACAGAAAGAGCGCCACCCCGACCAGCGGTATGATGAGCAACAGCAGCCAGGGGTACATAAATTGAATTGAATAGCCAAACATATTTTACGTTACCCCCGTCAAAGATTCTCGCGCGAATACAGGATCCATTCAAAGAACAGAAGCGCAACCATCGCGATCGCAAAGTACAGGATCAGATCCTTGTACGTGGTGCCGTAAGATTCTATCAGATACGGATCCCGCAAGGCGTCCTCTTTTGCCCAGATATTGCTCTCTTCGGAAGGAATCTTCACATAGATATTTATTCCCAGCTCCTTCCCTAAATCCGTGGTCTGACGGATGGTATATGTACCCGGAAGATCCAGCGACAAAGTCGCAGGAAATTCGTCGAACTCTATTACCGAATCCTGCGTAGCCGTGTTCGTTACCGTGAGCAGCTGTCCGCGTGAATTCAGTTCCACCTTTTCATACACGGAAAATGTATGATCCTTCACGATGGCAGGCATCCAGTTTTCAAACAGATTGTAAAACAATGCGCTGAAATCGACAATATTTATCCCGATACTGGAAAAGTGAATGTCAAACGGCAATACGAGCACCTTTGCGGTCGAATCATTTCTGGCAAGCAATACGGGCGACGTATCACAGCTGAGCAGCTCCTGGTAGGCAGGATCGTACGAAAGCAGAGTGGTATAGCGCGAAACCGTAATACGGCCCGCCTTTACGGAAGTCAGCAGCGGATCGTCCGCCTCCTGCGTAAGATAGACGCCCGGACCGTCCGAACTCATATCCTTTATGTTGCCCAACGTAAGACCGGAACCCTCCGGCGCTTTATCAAGATCCCAAAGAATCACGATCCCGTCTGTCGGCATCACGTCAGGCATCGTATGTTCATAAATATACAGATCGTACCCTTCCGTAGGAGGATCGCTGTGTACTTCCGTGAGCTGAATATCCCAGATGTCCTTGTTGTACTTATCCATGATCGCGCCCATGACGCCGCTTACAAAGTTATTCGGAGAAGGAGAGCTGTAAAGGACCTTTACGACTTCCCTGTCCCCTTCGTAAATGGAAAATGCGTCGTCCTGCGGGAACGAATCGCTCTCATTCAGCTGTACGCTGATGCTCTTATAAGAATAAAAGCGGTCTTTGTCTTCTATGGAAACAAACTGAACGTTCTCCGCGTTCAGCTGATAATCTTCCAGCGTAAGATTTCCAGAACGGAAAATCACGGTAACCGGCTGGCTGTCTTTGCATAAGACATCGGCCTCTAAAGTGATCGTCTTCCCGCCCTCGATTTCCTCAGAGTTTGCATTCTGTGCCTGCACCGTCAGATGAACTTCTCTCGCAACGCCGTAGCACGCTACGTTGACAATGACCGAATAGTAGTTATCTTCCATGGCGGTATAGGCGTCCAGGATCCCGGCATTCCATTCCGTAGCGTTCGCAACGTTCACGACGTTCACGCCGGACGGTACATAAGCATACTCTGTATCGGTATACAGATACAGTTCTGCATTGCTGTTTTCCTTGATAATGTTCTCACAAAGCTTCAACGTCCCTTCGATATCTGCACTGCCATAGGAACAGCTATCCTGAGAAGAAAGTTCGTTCAGCGAATCCAGAACATTTTCACGCAATTCCGACGTTGCCCGCTGCGCAAGCACAGACGGCGTTGTACCCGCCACCAGAACACTGACATACCCGCCGACATCAAACACCGATTCGGCAAGCTCTCCCGCTTGCTGTACGGCCCGGTCGAACCGCGTAACGCCCGAATCGCCGGTACGCATGCTCGCAGAGGAATCAATGACGGCAATCACTTCGCGCTCCGTCACCGCCGCACGGGTGATCAGAGCAGGTTGGGAAATTGCAATCACACAGGCCGTCAGGAACAAAACCTGACAAAGAAACAAAAGAATGTTCCTCAATTTGCTGACGGGAAGTTTCTTCTTCTTAAGTTTTAAACTGAGTGCCCATACGTATGTACTGGACACATATTTATGCTGGTAGTTCGCCTTGATGAGATAAATAATAATCAGCACCAAGATCGACAACAAAGATACCAGCCCGATCGGTAACAGTAATGTCATGACAATATACCCGTCTTAAAGAACTCTGCAAACAAAACTTTTTCTATCGGCTCCGCACTGGAAACGGAAATAAAAACCGAATCCCGTTTCGCGCAATAACTGCGAAGATCCTCCTGCAATCCCCGGAAAGCTTCCTGATAGGCGCGCAGCATCGAAGAATTGATACGGAGCTTCATGTTCCTCGCATCCTCGATCGATTGTGCTTCCGCGTCGATCAGGTGTACCCTGCCGTCATATGCCGGATCGATCTCGCCGGGCGCAAGCACCTGGATCAGCATGACCTGCCTGCGCTTGTATACGAGATAATCGACCGCTTTTTTCCAGTCGGAATCTGTGAAAAAGTCAGAAATGATGACGGTAAGACCGTTGCGTGTTCCCGTATCCGGACAGCTTGTGACACAAGCCTGTATATCGGTTTCGCCTTCAAAAACGACATTGTCCAGATTGCTGATCGCCCTGTAAAATGCGTTTTTGCCCACGATCGTGCCGAAAGGATTTTCCGAATGTTTCCCGCGCATCAGGTTCAGGGAAACTTTATCCATGTTGTGCACGGCAAGGAATCCCAAAGCCGCGGCAGCCGCCACGGCATACTTGCCTTTCTGCGGGGTATTTTTCCCCATCGACCCGGAACAATCCAGGAAGATCTGAACCTGCATCTGACGCTCGTCGGTGAACAGCTTGAGAAAATATTTTTCGAAACGGCTGTACAGATTCCAGTCGATGCGGCGGATATCATCCCCCAGCTGGTATTCCCTGTAATCGGCAAATTCCACCGTCTGCCCGTACGTCGTGACCAGATGTTTTCCGCCGAAAAAACCCGTCAGATTGGTTCTTAAATTAAAGGCCAGTGCCTCTAACCGGCTGAAAAACCGGTCGTTCAAATATGTATTATTCATGGAAAAGCTGTATCCTGCTGCGGTACTTTAAATTTTCCCCTGATACTTCTTGCTGACCTCTTGCACGATCTGACGGATGATCTCATCCGGCGAGATACGCTCGGCGATCGCCTCGAAGTTGAGTTTGATCCTGTGACGCAAAACAGGGTAAGCCAGCTCATTGATATCCGAATACGCGACGTTGAGCCTGCCCTTGATCAGCGCCATGACCTTCGCCGCCGAAATGAGAGCCTGACCCGCACGCGGGCTGGCGCCCATTCTGATGTACTTCTTTGCCGCCTCGGAGGCACATTCGCCGTCCGGATGGGTCGCAGAAATGAGGATCATCGTATATTTGAGGACTTCTTTCGCCACGGGGATCTGATTCGCCGTTTCACGCATCTGCATGAGCTCTTCCTTGGTGCAGGCACATTCCGCCACTTCCTTCATTGTCTTCTGCGTCATGTCGACGATCTGAACGAGTTCGTCGATACTCGGATTCAGCACGTTGACTTTGAACATGAAGCGGTCCATCTGCGCTTCGGGCAGAGGATATGTACCGTCCTGTTCGATCGGGTTCTGCGTGGCAAGCACGAAGAACGGCTCTTCCAGCTTTCTGGAAACGCCCATGACCGTTACCGTATGTTCCTGCATTGCTTCGAGCAACGCGGACTGTGTTTTCGGCGTTGCGCGGTTGATCTCGTCGGCAAGCACAATGTTGCTGAAAACAGGGCCGGGCTGGAATCTGAACTCCGAATCGCCCTTTTCGTTTTTGACTATGATATTGGTACCCGTAACGTCGGCAGGCATCAGGTCAGGCGTAAACTGAATACGCGAGAACGGAAGGTTGAATACCCTCCCCAAAGACCGCACAAGACGTGTCTTTCCGACGCCAGGAACGCCTTCCAGCAAAATATTGCCGCCTGCGATCATCGCGATGACCGCGTCTTGTACGACCTCCTGCTGTCCTACAACGTCCCTCGAGATCTGTTCGAAAATGCGATTGCATTGCTTGCAAAATTGCTCTATGCTCTTTTCCGTAACCATTGCTTGTATTCCTTTTCCTTTTTAATTATCTTTTGATGATATCCATATATCCGTTGATGATATCCTTCAGTTCATCGGGAATCTCATCGGAAGAAGACAATTCTTCTTCCGCTTCATCACGTGCATTCTCATAGGTAGACCCGCCGTAATCGGTTTTGCCGTCTATGACCTGGAACGCAGGATTGGAACTGCCGCCGGCACCGTTGCCGTCGCCATCCTCCTTATCCTCATTGTCTTCCGGGCCCGAATCTTCGCCCGGTGCATTCCCATTGTCGCCCGAGGGAGGAATGGGCAGATTATCTGACTCATCCTCTTCCGGTTCAAATTCATCCGCCGAGACAGGCAAGAAAGTTGCTACAAGATGCACATCTTCCGTGATGTTTTTATCCGCACGGTACGGATTACCGTTGCCGTCCGACCATCCCGCAAAATAATATTCGGTATTTTCGTCCGAACCGGGGACAGCCCAAACCGCTTTTGCCGACCCGCCATTGATTACGTACTGGAAATATGTAACCGTATCGTTTTCGGATCCCTTGGAAGAAGCCCCGGAAATCGTACCGACTCCCTCTACCGTATACGAGATCGTGAAGACCTTCGCCGCACCCTGAGCGCGGAACAGTTCAGGCATGCTCGGAATGACGTCCGCAGCGGAAAGCGCAGAAACCGTTGTCAAACCTGCACCGATGAGTACCGCGGCGGAAAGCGTAACCGCAAGGGCCGCGGTAAAGACTTTCAGCGCGATCTTTTTCGTTCCCGACACGCCGCAGCCGCGCAGAACAGAAACAGCGTTCGCCCGCTGGGCGCAGGCAATCACTTCGTTGCTGCCCTTGTATTCGAGCATCGTAACCATTCTTTCATCCAATCCAAGATCCTTGTCGATCCGCCTTGCCAGCGACTTTTCCGAAGGACGGAATTTCGCAAAATAAAAGACGGGCAAAAAACCGCACAGCGCGACCGCAAACGCAACGGCTCCGATCCATACATGTTTATAATCGACAATCCAGAAGATCACGGAGCAAACCGCCAGCACAGCTAACGCTACAACCAGCGCACAAAGCAGCGACCGGATGACCGCTTCTTTGACAAGACGTTTTTTGTATAATTTTATAAGTTCGTCCATAGCATTTTCTCCTCCTGATCGAGAATTCGTATACTCTCTATTATATCTTATTTTTTCTTCCTTGTAAAGCAATAAAAAGCCAAGATGAAAAACCGACCTGAAAAACAGGTCGGTTTTCCTCTTTTTTTGATTATGGTTCGTATAATGAAAACTTATACTGTTTTCATGGCTCAAATAAACTTGCATAAATGCACATAATTATGCATCTGCTTCCGCATCGTTTTCATACGAATAGAGTACGATAAACTCTATCGCAGCATCGCAAAGTTTCAGGCTGCTGGTACCCCATGCACAAGCCGAATCAAGCGCATAGACATATGCAACGATCTTCTGATCTGCCGTCCAGCCCTTAAAAGGATTGGACGAAATCGTCGCCACGTTGGCGGAAAGCACGAGTTCTTTCACAGAAACGCAGCCGGAAAAAGCATTCGTTCCGATCTTGACAAGCGATTCGGGAAGAGTAACATTCGCAAGTGCCGTACAGCCCTCGAAAAGACTTGAGCCGAGTTCGGTAATACCCTCTTCGATCACGACCGTTTCAAGCGATACACAGTTCGTGAAAATATTTGACGTCAAAGCTCCGATCGAACCGGGAATCGTAACACTCTTAAGGCCGCTCGCCTTGAATGAGTTACTGCTGAGCGTGGTGAGGTTCTCCGAGAAAATGACTCCGCTGAGCGATGTGCAATTTTCAAACGCGTTCGCATTGATGGTCGTGATGCACGAGAGATCTGCAACGCCTTCTTCGATCTGATTCAGAAGTTCCATTTCTCCCTGTTCGTTGATGCGATAGGCGTAGATATTTTTCAGCGACGTGCAATTCTGGAAAGTATATTTATCAAGCAGAGTCACTCCCTCCGGAATGTACACCGTTTCCAGCATCGCGCTATTCGCGAAAGCATACGTGCCGATCGATGTAACGCCAGCCGGGATTACGACCGACGTCAGATTTGTGCCATAGAAAGCGTTCTTGCCGATGCTCGTGATGCTGTCGGGAATGACAACTTCTTTCAAAGACGTAGCCTTGTAGAACATATACTCGGGCAATACCGTAATGCCGTCGCCGAGAACGACCTTTTCAAGAGCCGTGCAGCCGCTGAATGAGTTGTCGTCCCATGCTGTATCGGTATACGAAAGGATGGTTACTTCTTTCAGCATTGTGCAATTTTTGAATACATTATCACCGACCGTTTGCAAATTCTCCGGCAGAATAACGGACGTCAGCTTCGTGCATCCCTCAAATTCGCTGTTCCCCATCTCTTTCAGAGTAGACGGAAGAGTAACGCTTTCAAGCGACGTACAATTGTTGAAATTATAGCCGTCCATTACTTCAATGCCTTCGGGAATCGTTATGCTGACAAGCGATGAACAATCCCTGAAAATCTGTTCCAAGGTCGAATTGACCGTAGAAGGAATATTGACATTTACAAGATTGACCGCACCGCAGAAAGCATGGTCGCCGATCGTCGTAAGCCCTTCCGGAAGAGTAACGCTCTTGCCTCTGTAATTGCTGAATGCATACGCAGGAATAGATTTGGACTCCCCGAGCGTAACAATGACATCACCATAGAAATAAGCGAACGAATAATCGGAGAGCTGGTCGGTGCTGACCGTAAGTTCCGTGATCCCGCTGATGCCGTTCAGAGCATAGCCGTTGATCGACGCTACTTCCGCAGGTACCGTATAGACGCCGTTGTCACCCGTTATACTGTCAGGAACGCTGTAAATTACGCCGCTCACAGACATGAGGATGCCGTCCATTGCCGCAAAACTTGTATTACCGGATGCCACGCTGACGATCAGCCCGCGCGTAGCATTGTCGCCGATGCTGGTAACAGTCGAAGGGATCGTAATTTCAGACAAGCCCGTGTTATAGAATGCGTCCGCCCCGATGGATTTCAGCCCTTCCGGAAGCTCTACAGCCGCGAGAGAAGTTGCTCCGTTGAACGCACTGCCGAGAATGTCCGTAAGCGTCGACGGGAGAATAACTTTGGATATGCTTTCACAACCGTAGAATGCCTGTTTTGCGATCGTCGTGAGCGCAGGCAGAAGAATTTCGCCTTCATTGCCGGTCGGATTCGTATCTTCGGCATTGTAAAGCTGGATCGTCGTAAGAGAAGTACATCCCTTGAAGAAAGCTTCCGGCAGATAACTCACTTTACTGTTCAAGACAACTTTCGTCAGTGACGTGCATCCCTCAAACAGACTGGCCGAATAAGAAGATGAGGAAAATTTGACGGAAGTCGTCAGATACTGTACTTCATTCAAAGAGGTGCAGTTACGGAAATTATACTTGCCGATATACACCACCGATGCAGGGATCGTAACTTTCTCGACGCCGGTATTTTCGAATACGCTTTCACTGATCAGAGTCAGGCTGTCCGGCAGCGTGAGCTCGTTTTCCGCACCGACCGGATCACCACCTGTCGAAGGTCTGTACTGGACCGTCTTGAGCGCCGTGCAATCCTTAAACGTCTCTTTACCGATCGTTCTGAGAGTATCGGGCAAAATTACTTTTTCCAGCTGCGCGCAGCCCTTGAAGATCCCTCCGTACGAAGATGTCGAAGTTGTCGTCGTGGAGGAAGAAAGATACGTGATGGAAGAAGGAATTTCGACCTCACGGATCGCCGTATACTGGAATACATATGTCTCGATATGGTTGAGCGCCGAAGGCAAGGTCGCAACCCCGATTTCGTTCGTCGTCGTCGTACCCTCGTCCGGATCATAAATATCGATGGTCGCAAGCGACGTGCAGTCTGCAAAGGCATACTTCCCGAATGATTTTATATTATCATTGAGGACGACCCTCTCCAACGACGTGCAGCTGTCAAACAAATACGTCGAATAGCTCGTCGCAGAAGTGCTGGTTGTGCTGACTTCCGTACGATATACCGCTTCCGTAAC
>USSJ01000002.1 GCA_900557285.1 uncultured Clostridia bacterium
TGACAAGCGTCGTCAAAACCATCTCGCCCTGCTCGCCTTCTTGCAAGACCTGGTTTTTTTCCATATTGACGATTTCGGGATAAAACATATCTTCGTTGATATGCATCCCCGCTTTCTCACGGCATTCCCCCGCAACCCCGGGCCCGCCGACTTCCGTCAATCCGTAATTCTCCGTAGGGAACGCACCGAACAGCTTCCGCAAAGATTCGTGCGTTTCCGCCGTGGACGCTTCCGCCCCCATGCAGACCAGACGCACTTTCAAATCCTTGAGTATTCCCTCTTTTTTCGCCGTCTCCGCCAGATACATCGCGTAACTCGGCGTTGCGATCAGCGCCGTCACGCCGAAATCCCGCATCAGCATCAGCTGACGCTCCGTGTTGCCCGTCGACATCGGCACGACCGTAGCCCCCAGCTTTTCAATGCCGTAATGAAGCCCGAATCCGCCCGTAAACAGCCCGTACCCGAACGCAACCTGAAATATGTCTTCATCCGTCGCTCCCGCCATCGCCAGAAGGCGCGCTATGCACGTCGACCAGTTGTCAAGATCCGCCCGCGTATACCCGCCTACGATCGGTTTTCCCGTCGTGCCGCTCGACGCGTGCAGACGAATGATCTTCTTCATCGGCACCGCAAAAAGACCGAACGGATAATTGTCCCGCAGATCGTCTTTCGTCGTGTACGGGATATTTTCTATGTCCTTCAATGTCCTGATATGCTCGGGTTTCAGACCGATCGCATCAAAACGCTTGCGGTACATGGGAACATTTTCATACGCATACCGCACGATATGCTTTAAACGCTCCAGCTGCATCAGCCGCAGCTCTTTTCTGTCGATCTTCTCTATTTCCGGACTGAACATTTCTTTGAACCTACCTCTTTCCATTATGGAATCTGTTAAAAAGAATTGTATCACACTTTGATTTTTTATGCAATAGCTTTCCGCTTTTTTTGCAAAATTTCTCTAAATAATGGGTTTTTTTGTGCTTTTTTAATTTTCAGTCTGTTTTTTTATTCGAATATGCGCATAAAAATGCAATCGTCCCGCTCTGTTGTTTTTCCAATTTATCTCTTTTTGAGCGCGGACAGATCATCTGCGTTCGATTGATCGGCTTATCGGCAAAAATGCCGCGATACGCAAAAAATTTCGCGTATCGCGGCATCGTTCTCATTGTTCCGAAGGTTTACTTCTTCCCATCCGTCCCCGCTTCCTTTTCATGATCCCTTTGCAGAAAATTTTGCGGCTTTCCTCGAAAATGTCAATAATCGATGCGCACCGTTTCCAGAATGTCGGGATTCCCGACCGTCCTCCCTCCGCCCAGCACGACCGACATCTGCGGCTCTTCCGCAAGATTCACATCCATCTGCAGCTTGCGCGAAAGATAATCGTCCAGACCGATCAGCTTTGCTCCGCCGCCCGACAAATAAATGCCGCTGTGCCAGACCGATGCCGAAACTTCCGCAGGAAGTTTCGCAAGGACCATGCCCGTATATTCCGCGATCTTATCGGCAAACACTTTCGCACATTCATAAATATCTCCCGACGACACCGCCACCGAACGCGGCCTCCCGCTCGTAATATCCCGCCCGTTCACAACCATGCTTTCATTGTCCGCTTCGTACAGGCTCGCCGCCGTCCGCTTCAGTTTTTCGCTCGTCAAGAGCCCGATCTTCAAATTGAAAGAATCCGCCACCGCATCGATGATATGGCTGTCAATATTTCCGCCGCCGATATTCAGGCCGATCCCCGCAATGATCCCGTCCAGTGAAAACGCCGCAATGTTCGTGCTCCCGCCACCGATATCCACCACAAAAACAGGGGAACTTTCGTTCAGCGTCAGATTCTGCCCGAACGCCGACAAAAACGGAACTTCCACAAAGTGAACCAATCCGATCCCGCACGCTTCCGCCAGGCGGTAATATTTGTCCAGCAATCCGTTCTCCGCGCCGCACGGCACACTGAACAATACCTCCGTCCGCTTTGCCTGCCCTTTCCCGATATTGATCTTTTTCAAAAAATATTGAAGCATGACCGCCGCCATCTGCTCGTTTACGATATCCGCTTCGAATACGGGGAAAACGATCGTCGTGTATTCCGCCGTCTTCCCGATCAGCTGTTTTGCCTCTTCCCCGATCGCCTTGACCATATTCGTCCCCGAAGCCACCGCCACACAGCTCGCTTCCGCCAGGACGATGCCGCTGCCGATTTTATATATCTTTGTTACCGACGACCCTAAATCGATTGCCAATTTAATCATGAAATCACTCCGAACCCGCGCAATTGCGCCTTTAACTCTTCTACCGGAAGCCCGATTATATTCGTATAGCTCCCTTCGTATTTCTCCACCAGCCGCGCATCGTCCTGGATTCCGTAGCTTCCCGCTTTATCCAACGGCGACCCGCTTTCTACATATTCTCCGATAAATTCTTCCGAAAGATCCCGAAAAATCACATCCGAACGGCAAAAACCCGTCAGCTCACGCTCCCCTTTGCAGATACACCAGCCCGTGTAAACGGAATGCGTTCTGCCCGACAATGCGCGCAACGTTTTTTTCGCGTCTTGCGCATCCTTCGGCTTGCCCAAAACCTTGCCCTGAAAATACACGATCGTATCCGCCCCGATAACCAGCGCGTCCCGATGCTCCGCAAAGACGCTTTCCGCTTTTTGCTTTGCAAGCTCTTCCACGATCTTTTCGGGAGCAAGTTTTTGATCCGCCCGCTCTTCCCCTCGCGAAGGAATCACTTCAAAATCGCTTACGATCTCTTTCAACAATTCTTTTCTGCGCGGACTCGCGCTTGCCAAAATGATCCTCATTTCATCCGCCCGATCCTTTTTTCTGTGAAATCGACAAATAGCCGCAAATAATTTGCGGCTATTTTCCCTTACAGGATCTCCAGATTTTTACGGAACGATTTGCGGAATTCCGCATTCGCCGTCATCGCGTCGCGGATCTCCAGCGACGCGTCTCCTTCCACTTCCGTCTTCATGATCACGGAATCGCCCAGCACGTCACAGTTGATCCCCTTGATCGTACCGCTGCAGCTGCGATCGAGACTCTCCGCGATCCGCAGCATCACGCCTAACTTGCGCACCGCTTCCAGATCTTCTTCCTGCACGATGTCCTTATAACGCATCCAATCCAGCGGAGATATATCCTCTTTCTTATGGCACCCCGCCACAAACGCCGCCAATACGATCTCACGATGCGTGATCCCGAACAGCGTCGCATTCAATATCATGTAACAGCTGTGCTTCTGATGATTGTAAAATTTGATGCGGTTGCCGCAGTCGTGCAACGTCGCCGCCACTTTGAGTATTTTCAGATACTGGCGCGGGAATTTATGCAAAACGCGCAGCTGCTTGAAAAGCTGCACCGACAAATTCACGACATGCTCCACATGCTGTTCGTCGCATTCATAGTAACGCACAAGACTGGTCAGACTGTACCCGAGAATATCCGAGATCGGTTTTTCCAGCGTGATCGGCATTGCCTGATTGAACATGATCCCTTCACGAAGCCCCGAACCGCTGATCGTAAATGTTTCAAATTTCATGAAACGTGTGAAAGATTTCACGACCGCCAGCGCCGCCGGTAGAATATCCGCGCGCCCCGAGGAAAGCCCCTTGATCTTGCGCTTTTTATCCAGATCCAGCACCTTGATCATATCGTAAATGGATTCAAAATCTTCCACCGGCAATACATAATTGTGAACCGTATCCAGCGGATATTTGCGCACCATCTTGCTGATCTTGAAAATATTGCGGAAAGAACCGCCGACGCCGATCATCTGCACATCCGGATCGATCTCTTTCAGCCAATCGATCGCCGTAAGCTGCTCTGTGAAAAATTCTTCCACTTTCTCCGCCTGCTCCGCCGGCGACAATCCGTCATCCTTGAAAAGATCGGTCAGCGTGACCGCCCCGAACGGCAATGTCACATAATTGAGCATATTCCTGCGGTTGTAATACACGATCTTCATGCTGCCGCCGCCGATCTCTAAAATCAGCCCCTTGGGAATATCCATCGAATTGATCACGCCGCGGTATACAAGCGTCGCTTCTTCCTCTTCGCTCAGCACCTTTACCTTGATGCCGCACGTAGCCTGTATCTCATCCAAAAAACTGCGCTGGTTCTTCGCACGGCGCACCGCCGCCGTCGCCACCGCTATGATCCTGTCGACTTTGCTCGCGTCCGCCAGTTTTTTGAACATCTTCAACGTCTTGATCGTCTCCGCCACCCGCTGCGGCTTCAAAAATCCGTCACGCTCCATGTCCTGCCCTAAACGAACGCTCTCTTTCAGCTCGTCCACTACCATGTAGTGTCCCTCACCGAACAGTTCGACAATTACCAGCCTTGCAGAATTTGATCCTAAATCAATAATACCAATTTTTTCCAATGTGCCACCTCTGATGTCAAGAATACTACAGCTGAACCTGCGCAACCCTTCGCGCATAACTGTGAAATCTAAAATGAACCGAATATATTATAACATCCAACCGACGTTTTGTATAGCCCCTTTTTGCGTTTTTGTGCATTTTTTTTGAAAATTTTATTCATAATTTTCATTTTGAGCTCTTATAACAGCTTTTTTGTCAATTATTAACTTTTTTTCTAAAATTATACACAAATACATACTGTTAACAGAAAAAAAGAGGGTGTGCAATTTGCACAACCTTCTTTATTATAAAAAGCACTTTATTCCTTTGCCAGCAAAACTCCCGTAAGCTGCGCAAAATTCTTGACCGTAAGGATCGCGCCCGCCCGCTCATATTCGCCCTCTTCCGCAAACCCGGAATCAAACGCTATGCAGGGTATGCCGCAGGCCTTCGCCCCCAAAATATCGTATTTTCGGTCGCCGACCATCACGGAATCTGCTTTGTCCGCATCCAGCTGCGACAACGCCCGCGCCACAATCTCCGCTTTCCCGGAATGCGCGTCCGATTCCGCTCCGCAGACCGCATCAAAATACTGTCTGAAATCGTAAAGACCGAGAAGCTGTTCCGCGAAATAATACGGTTTCGACGTTGCGACTGCCGTCCTCGCGCCCGCCTTTCTGATGCTTTCCAGGCATTCCTTTGCTCCCTCCATCGGAGAACACTCGTAAACGCCCTCCGCCCGGTACATCGTCCTGTACTCGCTCTTTACCCGTTCCGCTTCCGCATCATCCATGCCGCAATACTCTTTCAGGGCGTCGATGACAGGAGGCCCGATAAAACGGTGCAGCCACTTTTCACTGTGCCAGTCGTAACCGTTCCTCTCCAAAACCGTACGCATGCACCGCAAAATTCCCGGACTCGTATCAAACAGCGTCCCGTCAAAATCAAACAGAACGAATCTTTTGTACATAAATTCTTTCCCTCAATGCTCTTTAATGCACTTGCGCGGGCATTTCTCCACACATTTAAGGCAGCCGATACACTTTGAATAATCGATTTCGGGCAAATCGTCTTTCATCGTGATCGCACCCTCCGGGCACGTCTTTGCGCAAATCCCGCACCCGATGCAACCGTGTTTGCAAAGCTCCATCACGTCCTTGCCCTTCCCGTGATTGGAACAGGCAATGTACACCTTTGCACTCTTGGGAATGCGTGAAATAATATTCTTCGGGCAATCGCGGATACACGCGCCGCAGCTCGTGCATTTTTCTTTATCTACGATCGAATACCCTTCGTCGCCCACCGAAATCGCTCCGTACGGGCATACGTTCACGCACGTCTTTTTGCCGATACAGCCCACAGGACACGCTTTCACGCCGCCTGCGATCAGTTCACAGGACGCGCAGTCGCCGTAGCCCTGGTAATCGTATTTGTTGTAACAGGCGTCGCCGCCGTTGCAATGCACGACCGCCACCGTCTCTTCCCCGATGTCGCCGCCGCCCAGAATTTCCGCGATCTGTTTCTTGTTCGCAGCCGGAGTCGCCCGACAGTCGGAAAGCTTCGCTTCCCCTTTCACGAGCGCCTGCGCAAATTGCGCACACCCCGCCTTGCCGCATCCGCCGCAATTGGATTTTGCAAGCAGATTCTCTATTTTTTCCGCCCGCTCATCCTTCCGCACCGCAAACACGTTTGAACATATCACCAGAATGATCCCGAATACCACCGCGATCGCCAGCATGATCCCGCCTGCAAGTATGACTTGTACAAAATTTCCCATCTTCAAGCCTCCTTACGCCAGGATCCCGGAAAATCCGGCAAACGCCATCGCCATGATCGCCGCCGTTACAAGCGTGATCGGGAATCCTTTGAAACATGACGGTATATCCGCTTTGTCCGTCTTCAGGCGCACCCCTGCCAGAAGACAGATCGCCAGCAGAAATCCTACGCCCGTCGCCACAGACACGCAGAATGAATAGACAAAATTATAGCTGTTAAATACGATCGCACTGTTTGCCGTTCCCAAAATCGCACAGTTGGTCGTGATCAGCGGCAGATAGACGCCCAGCGCACTGTAAAGCGTCGGAGAAAATCTCTTCAGAATCATCTCCAGCATCTGCACAAGGCTCGCAATCACAAGTATGAATGCCATCGTGTAAAGATAATCCAACCCGAGCGGCAATAACACATAATTGTACAAAAGCCAGCAAAATACCGACGAGATCGCCATGACAAAAATGACGGCAAATCCCATTCCCGCCGCATTGGATAGTTTCTTCGAAACTCCCAAAAACGGACAGATACCCTGATACTGCGACAAAACAATATTCTGTGAGATCACTGCCGCAAACATGACCGATATCAATGAAACTGTCATTATGCCGCCTCCTTCATTGTCCCGACTTTACCGTCCGACAAAGGCAGAACCTGTTTTTTCATGCGCTCTTTTTTCTCGTTCACCTTCTGGATCACGAAATTGAACAACGCCATCAGGCAACCGAACACGATAAACCCGAACGCACTCGCCCCTACGCCTTCCATGGCAGGAAACCCGGGAATCTTCATGCCCGCAAACGATCCGCCCGCAAAAAACTCACGAACGATCCCGATCAGGCACAATGCCGCCGTAAACCCGAGTCCCATCGACACACCGTCCAGCATACTGTACAGCGGCTTGTTGCAGGAAGCAAAACTCTCCGCTCTCGCCAGGATGATACAGTTCACCACGATCAGCGCGATGAACGCCTGCATCGTCGAATACAGGTCGGGCAAATACCGCCGCATGACCATCTGCACGATGATGACAAACGTCGAGATGATCACAATATAACAAGGGATCCTCACTTTGTCGGGTATCACGTTCCGCAGAAGGCTCACAAACAGGTTGGAAAAAATCAGTACGAACGTGGTTGCGATCCCCATCGCAAACGCCTGCGACAAACTCGTCGTCATGGCGATCGTCGGACAGGTTCCCAGCACCAGAACAAACGTCGGATTGTTCTTCAGCAATCCGCCGAGAAGAGTTTCTTTTACTTTCCGTTTATCCATTGTTCTCTCCTCCCACCGATTCCTTGTAGTACTCCGCGACTGCATTCACCGCATTTTTGACCGCCGTGGAACTCTTTGTCGCGCCAGAAACCGCATCCGTATCCAAAACATTCAGCGAAGCGATCTCTTTTCCCGTAAAATTCGAGTAAAAATCCGCCTCTTCCAGTTTATTCAAGAAAGTTTCCGAATTCTCGCCCACAACGATCTTGTCGATTTTTCCGTCTTTTACATATACATACAGCTGAACACTGCCGCCGTAACCGCCTTTCCCTTCTGCAAGAAACGCGTGATATACCCCGTCGTCGGATACCGCATAATAGACCACGTTCCCGTTTTCGTATGCTTTGCCTTCTTCATCCGTCATCTTGCTGAACGTCGCGCCCGTATCCGCCGCAAATCGCTCATACGTCGATTTCAGAGGATCCACGTACGTCAGAATATTGAATGCGCCCAACAGCAGCCCGCTGCACAGCGCGATCACCGCAAGAACCAATACACACTTGAACATCGAACGAAATTTCGCTTTATCCATTTGTTCCCTCCAGCAATGTATCCATTACCTCAAAACAACGGACGATCAAACCCTGTACGGAGACATTCGTGACCGTCGCCCCCGTCGTGATGTCCGACGCGATCTCGTCCCTCGTCATTTCCGCGATCTCCTGTTTCGTTTTCCCTAAAAATACAGGCTTATCACAGGTGTATCCGAATGTGCTTTCCGCAAGCGTCGTGATCGCATACACTGTATTTGTCGAAGAATCCAGCGTGATCGCATATTTCAGCGATTGTTTATAATTGTACTCGGTCAGATCCGCAACGCCCGCAATGGTAAATCTGTACAGCGTTCCGTTCCGCTCCGAAAGCGTTATATTTTCGTCCGTATACGCCAAACGCTCATAACGCGCCATGTTGTAATCGTAAAACGAAAAACATTCGAGGATCATTTCGCGCAGTTTTGTGTTTGTTTTCGTAGCCGAAAAATCACCGTCCGCCGAAAGATCCGTACGCTGCAAAATCTCTTCATAAGTCTTCCCCTCAAAGAAGGAAAGCTCCGCCGTGTAACCCATCGTGCTCTGCGCTATGGGCACAACGTCCGTTACCGTATCCTTGCCCGCATCGACATACACTTTGTATTCCAGATTCTGCACATATCCGCCCATGATCGGCGCTCCGCCCTGGACCGTGAACACATACTCTCCGTTCAGCTTCCTGCTCACTTCCTGCACATACGAATACACGCCGCTTTTATCAATATAAACGTTTGTATAATTGGTGATCGGTACAAAAATCAGCACCAGCACCGCCATAGCAATGCAAAGCGAACGCATCGTCCACTGCATAACCTGCGGCATCGGCTTCCCCGCCTTTGTCATCTGACCGAAACGCACCGGCAATATGAACTTATCCATCAGCGGAACAAACAGGTTCATGATCAGAATCGCAAGGGACGTACCCTCCGGATATGAACCAAACCGACGGATCAGCACCGTTATGACGCCCAGTCCGAAAGCATACAGAACGCGGTTATATTTCCACTTCGGAGACGTCGCATAATCGGTCGCCATGAATACCGCACCGAACAGCAAACCGCCCGAAAGAAGCTGCAGCAGTACTTCCTTTGCACTGCCGTAACAAGCCAAAAACATCACCGCAGCCGTCAAAAGATAGACGACCGGGATCCGCCAGTCGATCACCCTGCGAACTCCAAGATACACACCGCCGGCAAGGATCGCGATCTTGCACGTCTCCCCGATGCTGCCGCCGACTGTCCCGAACAAAAGCTGCAAAACATAGCCCCAGTATCCGCTCACTCCCATGAACGAACTTTGGAACGCCGCCGTGCCGCCGCTCAGATAGGTCGGAGCCGTCACGACATCCGTCGAAAGGATGTTCCCGGATATATCAAAACCGATGTATTTGGTCATCACCGAGCTGTACGCCAGCAACAAAAATACACGCGCCGTCGCCGCAGGGTTCGCAAAGTTCTTGCCCAATCCGCCGAACAGCATCTTTACGATAATGATCGCAAACACGCCGCCGATGATCGGAATATACCACGGAGCGCGCGGCGGAAGATTTAAACCGAGGATCAGCCCCGTAACCAAAGCCGATAAATCAAACGTAAAGGGTTTCTTCCGTATCAGATTGTAAAGCTGTTCCGAAAGAAAACACGTCGCCATACAAATGACGATCAGCGCCAGCGAATACAACCCGAAATATACCACCCCGCACACAAGGCAAGGGACCAGCGCGATCAGGACGTCCAGCATCACTGTGCGCGTCGACGAAGAATCCAATTTATGCGGTGAAGCCGCTACCTTATAATTGCTTATTTCTGCCATTTCAGATCTTCCTCTCCGCTATGATTTTCTTTGCCAGACGCACGCTCTGCGCCAGGAACCGCTTTGCAGGGCAAACATACGAACAACATCCGCACGCAATACAGGACGAAGCCCCGTACCGTTTCGCTTCCGCATAGTCTTTCCTGAACAGCGCCTCTTCGATAAATGTCGGCGACAGTCCCATCGGACAAGCCTGGATGCACCTGCTGCAGCCGATACAAACGCTTGCCACCTTGTCTTCGCATTCCGTTTCGTCTAAGAAAAGAAGGCTGGATGTCGTCTTGCTCGTGCAGACTTTCAGGGAAAACACCGCTTCCCCCATCATCGGCCCGCCGCTCACGATCCGCGCGCAATCCTCTTTTGCCCCGCAAAACTTCGCGACATCCCGCAAAGGCGTTCCGTTTTTCACCCAAAGATTTGACGGCGTTTCAACGCATTTTCCGCTTACCGTCATCACTCTTTCGTAACAAGGCAACCCTTTTTCCACCGCACGGCACACGCTAAGCACCGTATGCACGTTCGCAACGACCACCCCTGCATCCACGGGCAGTTTTCCTTCCGGTACCACGCGTTTCGTACAGCTGTAGATCAGCTGTTTTTCAGCGCCTTGCGGGTAACGCGTGCGAAGGGCGCAAACCGTTATATCTTGCGGACAAAGAGCTTTCAGTTTTGCGATCGCATACGGTTTGTTCTTTTCGATACCGATCACGGCCCGCTTGGCTCCGCATGCCTTCATCACATACCCGACCCCGCGCAGAAATTCTTCCGCGTATTCGATCATGATTCGGTAATCGCAGGTGATGTACGGCTCGCACTCGGCCCCGTTCACCACCAGTTCCTCCGCCCTGCCGCCGACATTGTATTTCACCGCGGCAGGAAATCCGGCGCCGCCCATTCCGACGATCCCCGCTTCATCGATCCTCGCCAAAAGTTCTTCCGCCGTCGGATCCTTCAGGATCGGCAGCTGTACACTCTCGTCGCTGAAATCATTCTCGATCAGAATATGATCCCGCTTTTTCCCGGAGGCCGTGATATGCCCCACGACTCCCTTGACGATCCCCGCGACAGGCGAATAAATATTGGCGGACAATCCTTCCGCTTTCTTCGCAACCAGCTGTCCGCGAAGCACATGATCACCTTCCGCCACGACGGGAATCGCCGGCTTCCCGATGTGCTGTGACAACGGCAGCCACACTTTCTCCGGGTCGGGCATCTTTTTTATCTCTGCCCCCGCCGATAAATTTTTGCAGTCCTTGGGATGCACTCCCTTGTCAAATAATGTCAAAATCCGCCTCCGTCCCGACAAATTTTTTTCTGTTTACCTTCCCGCACTCGGCGAGACACCTCTCCCGCTCCGTACGGACAACATTCGACGATATTGTATCACATTTTCCAAATTCTGTAAAGAACTTGCGGCCTTCTGACCGCGTATCCTTTCAGTTTTTTCTTTGGCTTTTTTCATCCGCCAATGCCCTCGCCCCTCCGTAAAACTGATACAGCGACAAGATGCATAAAAATACCCCGAATGCCATTCGCAACGCACTCGGCGCCACCTTCTGCACAAACAACGCACCCGCCACCGACAAAAGCGTCGCCGGGATCATCATCCATACCGCGCCCTTCGCATCCAGCAATCCGTTCTGCGCGTGTACCCGCAACGATACTATGCTCATGGGCAAAAAAGTAAGCAGATTCACCGACTGCGCCATGTGCTGCGGTACGCCGCAAAAAATCGTAAGAAGCGGGATCAGAACCGTCCCGCCGCCCATTCCCATTCCGCCTAAAACCCCGCCGGCAAACCCGACGATCAGCCATACCAGAAAACGCATTCGATTTCTCCTAAAATAACATTTTAAGCCCCGCAGCCAGCATAACCGCCGCAAATACCAGCGTCGCCGCCGCAGGCGAGATCTTCCCAAGCAGCCGCGCACCGGCAAATCCTCCCGCCAATACGCCGATCCCAACCGCCAAAAATAACTCCGTCTCAAACAGCCCCGCACACAAGTACACGATCGAACTCGCCAGACTCACCGGCAAAATGATCAGGATCGCCGTCGCGTGCGCGGCCAGCGGAGTCTTCTTCCCCACCGACGTCAGAAGCGGTACGACGATCATTCCACCTCCGCCCCCGAAAATTCCGTTCACCGCTCCGACCGCACAACCCGCCGCAGCCATCGCCGCGTTCTGCTTCATTTTCATCCTTTTCTCCTCTTTAACTCCTCGCTTTTTTATTCAGTTTGCCCCATTTCCAAAAATTAATGAGATTTTCACCTTTTTTTTAACATTATTGCTTGCATTTCATCGTGTTTTATATTAAAATAAGATAGTACGATTTAAATTATTTCTAAATCACAACGATCAGTAAAAAGGTGTTCTATGGCTAAAAACAAACAATCAAAAAAACTGAGAATTGCGACACTTCTGCTTTCGGCGATCATGGTGGTTGCCGCCTGCTCGTTCTTCATCACAGCCTGCTCGTCAGCCCGTAATGAAGACGATACTTCTACTACGGAAACACGCACCGATACGCAGACCTTCGCAAACGGCAACTTCGAATACTTCAGCGACAGCGACGGCTCTTACCGCATCGGTTCCCCCGAAAGCTGGACAAGCTCCACAGGCTCCAACAGCAGCGGCGTAAGCGCAAGCTCCTCTGTCGCCAAGTCGGGTATCGTCGATACCTCCATTGATTGGACTGAGTTCGTCAACGCCTATAATACTTACAATGAGTACAAAGACGCAGATGATGAGGACAAGCCCGATCCCTACTATACCGATATCGACAACAATTACGATATCCCCGGTTGGGATCTCGCCAAAGCTGCTTCCGGAGACGAGGACCCGAAAGACGACGCTTTGAATACTTCCGCCAAGGAACTCAACCCCGGCACGCCTTTCACGGCAAAAGAAAAGGAAGATGAGACCAACGGCACGCACGTCCTGATGCTGCACAACTACCGTTCCAATAAAATGGGTACGGCGGCTCGTTATACATCCTCTTCCATAACGCTGGCAGCCGGTACGGCGGCGCAAATCTCCGTCTGGGTCAAAACTTCCGGTCTGACTTACAACGACGGAACTCCCGTCGACGGAAACCGCGGCGCGTACATCAAAATCAACAGCACGGTTGGCGGCTCCGCGCAGGATCCGCTCGTGGTCCGCAATATCAACACGTCGGATATCCCCGAAACGGAAAACAACGGCTGGGAACAGTTCACGTTCTATATCAATGCTGCCCCCTACTCCACGACGACCTTCACCGTTGAACTCGGTCTCGGCATGCAGACGGACGGTAAAGAAACCAACTACCTCGAATACGTTCAGGGTTACGCTTTCTTTGATGATCTGAAATACACCGTCATGCAGTCGGCGGATTTCAACAGCAAGGTATCTTCTGTCCCCGCAGGGCAGGCTCTCACCCTCAACCTCGAATTCGACAGCGATCTGGAAAAGCTGGATGCGGCTAAAGTTACTTCCAATTATTTCTCCATCGATCTGAATACGACAAACCTCAACAGTTTGTCCGTCAATAACAACGTTGCGGTCTCCAATACAAAATCGGGCAAGATCACGGTTCAGAACTTGTCTTTCGCGGATGAATTGCTTGCAGACTACGACAAGGATATGAGCCGCTCGGGCCGTAAACTTACATCAGACTTTACGGAAGCCAACGGTTACACCTCGAAATTCATCAAAGATTTTGAAAAATTCAACACCTTGCCGTTCGGCGGAGCTTCCGAAGAAATTCTTGTCCTCTACAGCAGCCACGGCGCGCCTTACACGGCTAACCTGAACAGTTCCAATGTGAGCGGCCTGCCGTTCGAACTCGGAAAAGACGAATCCATGCTGCTTTCTTTCTGGGTCAAAACATCCGATCTCCAGAGCGGCACGGGCGCAACGATCACGGTCGTTGACGGCGATAACAAAACTTCTATCGGAGCCGTAGACACCACTACCCTGACGACTGTCGACCTGGTGGACGATCAGAAAAAATCCAGCAAAGAAGAACTTCAAAAATACGAGGACATCTTCGACGGCTGGCAGCAGTGCTTCTTCTTTATCACAAACTCCACGGACGAAGAAAAAACATTCTCTTTGGAATTTTCTTACGGGCCGAAAGATTTCACGAGCAGTTCTGCTATCTCCTCTTTCATGGAAGGATATGCGTCATTCACCGGATTCCGCTGGCAGAAACTGACCGATGAAGAATACGCGATCAAATCTACGGGTACTTACGCAGTCGAAGTTTCCCTGACGGGAAGCGAAACGTCCGTTTCCAACACCTTCGACGATGTGGCTACCACCGATCAGACAAAGATCAAAACAGACATCGCAAATCCTAAAAACTATACGGGCGTTTACGGCGGCAGCACATACGTCGGCGGAACGGCGACAAGCGGTATCAACGAAAATGCGTATGCCGGCGTGATCAATAAGGATTACACAACGGCAGACCGCGAAGCAGGCACCGGCTACAGCAAGGATCTCCCTTGGGTACAGGCTCTTGCAAATGCTTATGACATCGATCTTACAACAGACGGCGTTTTGAACAGCGCTCTCTGGAATGCGGCGTTCGGCGATGATCTGACCCAGCCCCTGCTCATTACGAACCAGGAAGCGCAGGCTTACGGCTTCTACGCGAACAGTTCCACCAACATTGCGTCCTCTTCCTTTGCGGAGATCACTGTGCGCATGAAGCTCAGCGCAGGTGCGACCGCTAACGTCTACCTGATCGACACGACGGATAAAGACTTCGGCGAGAAGAAATACACGGATACCCTGAATTTCTCTTCCGGCGTTTCTTACCGCTATGACAGCAACGGCAATGTCGTGATTAAGGATCCGGACGACAAAGATTTCAGCTCCAAAACAGATATACTTTTCTATAAACACAGCAACGGTCTGTGGGCAACTGCAAAAGATTATAGCGGCGATGTCTGGTACGCAAACCTCGCCAACTACAAGAAGGATGAAGACGGAAATCTGATCGATTCCGATAAGAACATCGTCTACTATGCTTCCTCGGAAGACGGCGTTTACTACCGTTACAAGACGGACGACGGCAAGCTGGAAGTCAAAGTAATGGACTTCTCCAAAGCCCCTGTCGACGCAGACAAACTTGCGCAGGCACGCATTCAGGACGCGGCAACTTACGGACTCAGCAAACAGGTCAAAAATGACACAGCTGAAGTTTCCGACTGGATCTATGTCAGATTCTTCATCGCGACCGGCGACGAAAGCAAAGATTACAGGCTGGAAGTATGGTCGGGTGACCGCAGCGGTACAACGACAAACCCTGCCGGAAGTTTCGTGATCTTTGATATCGTCAGCGCAAGCTACACCGCCATGGACGGCACTCCCCTTACAGAAAACCTCGATAACTTTGCTCAGACAAAAGGATTTGCCGATTCTGCAGAACTTTTGAAAGATTACGAAAAAGATCCTGCAAAATATATAACCGCGGACGGAAGCAACTCGCTGGTATACTATAACTTCTCTCTCTTCGATGACGACGATTATAAGTCCTATGATGCCGATCGCACGGATGACACCGATCCCTACGCATCTTACGATCCGAGCAGTTATTCCAACAGCGTAGCTTATTTCACTTACAACTTCACTTCTTCCACAACCGCATACTATGACACCTATGTCAACTTCGGCACCTACGAAATCAGCGTTGCAAGTTCTTCGGATGAAGATACGACAACGGAAGATGATACTACTACGTCGCCCGATTACAATGTATGGCTGCTCGCCGCATCCATCATTCTGGCCGCGGCTCTCATCTTTACGTTGGTCGCCCTGCTGATCCGTAAACTGCTTGCAAACATTCGGAAAAAGAGCGTTCATAACAAACCCATGTATGACAATAAACGGAAACGCTACATCCGCAAGCTGAAACTGGAAGAAGCAGACCGCGAAGAAGATCAGGATGACGACGTTCTCCCCGAAGAAGACGAAATTTCCGATGAGGACATCTACAAGGTAGATGACACGGATACGGCGGATTCGGATGATAAGACCGTTGAGATTTCTTCCGACGATGACAACCATGACGCACCTGAAAACCCGAACGAAGAAAACAAATAATCCAAACCAAAAAGTCCTTGCGTAAAAGCGCAGGGACTTTTCTTGTATAGATGAAATGTCAAACCAAGTGAAACACTTAGTTTGACATTTCATCATTATTCTATGGCAAAAATTTTTTGTATATAAAACTTCGGTCAAATTTTTTGTATTTTATACTCAGCGCCATTCTTGAACCGCTTTCATACCCTTTACGTGCAAACAGTCTGCCGATCCGTTGACCGATCCGTAACCGACGATTCCTGCCCCGCTGACCGATCCATTGACCGATTTCGCGCACGCACCGTATCATGGAAACGTCAGGATCTTTTCCGCTCTTTTAAACCATGACATCATCCGCAACAAGATAAACTTCCGTTGTTCCGGAATTTGTGCTGAAAATATTTAGTCGCCCGTCAAAACGTGGAATATCAAAATAATCGCTGACCCAAAGGAAGCCGCCTTTTGACAAGGCGGCTTCCTCTTTTGGCTGCTTGCACAGCCGCTTGAAATTTTAGCGTCTCAATCCTTTCGGATAATGATTTTTCAGCGCATTTCCGCTCTTTGCAAGCCCGATCGGATAGCCGTGATAAGCGGCAACACACCAGCCCTGCAAATCTCTTGGCGGAAGCTCCTCCCCGTGCAAATACCGTAAAATCTGCTCATCGTCCAGATCTGCGATTTTTGTCAGGTTATTCCTGTCGGCACCCAGTGCCAGCGCATGCGCGGGCTCAAACCGTTTCCCCGCATTTTCACCCAGCAAAAGTCCCGCCCTTAAAACACGCAATCCGTCCAGTGAAAACAATCCTGCAGGCACAAGACAAATATTTTTGCCGAAGGTGAGAAATTCTCCGCAAAGCGGATTTTTTAAAAAATCCCTTTCAAATTCTTTCCATGCATTTATGTCCCGTTTATCGGCGATAGGTTTCCATGCCTTGTAACGGATCTTCTCTCCGTCGCACCTGCGAAACAGCGCCGCAAAATGGCCCTCTCCCTTTTCGCGGTGCGGATAAATCTTCCGCTGCGACAAAAGTTCAAACTGCGGAAATTCTTTTACAAACCACTCGGCATTCCGCTCGTCTTCTTCCTCCGAAAACGTACAGGTAGAATACACAAGCATTCCTCCGGGCGCCACCAATTTCGCCGCGCTGTCCAGAATCTTCTTCTGTCTTGCCGCACACATCTCCACATTGGCAATGCTCCAATTCTCTGCCGCCGCCGCTTCCTTTCTGAGCATTCCCTCTCCGGAACAGGGCGCATCTACCAAAACTTTGTCAAAATATCCTTCCAACCGTTCCGACAGCTCCGAAGGATCGGCGTTCGTTACCACAGCATTGACGATTCCCATCCGTTCGACATTCTGCAACAGTATCTTAGCACGATCCGGAATCTTCTCATTCAGAACCAGGATCCCTTCCCCGCGCATCGCCTGTGCAAGCTGCGTTCCTTTTCCGCCAGGCGCCGAACAAAGATCCAACACCCTTTCTCCCGGCTTCACATCCAACAGCGGCGCCGCACACATGGCGCTCGGTTCCTGCA
>USSJ01000003.1 GCA_900557285.1 uncultured Clostridia bacterium
TTACGAATATCTGGATCCTGTCTATACGGGTTCTTCGACGATGTATTCCATCGATATCGAAGGGCTGTCCCAGTACAGGACGCAGTCCGACAAAGCGGGCGATGACGGCGAAACTGAATCGCAGATCTCCTCGCAGGCGTCCGCTATGGCGACCGTCCGCATCCTGGAGATGGTAGACATTTATGAGACCGCGGGCAGGCTTTCTTCCACGTCGTCCTCGTACAGCCTGGACGAAGCGGGAATGCGTGCGGCGATCAACGAATGGACGGTCAGCGAAGGGTACATGGAAGCCGTGGCGACGGATAGCGAGCGCCAGACCTGGACGGAAGCGGATTATCGCAACCAGCTTCTGGCAGACTATAAGACCACGCTGGACACCTTCAAGGAAGAGCTGGAATCCGACTACATTGCGGCACTGGAATCGTACGATACGACGACGGCTCCCTGGTCTGATTGGAAAGATCAGGTAGACAACGATATCTTCAAATTCTTCCTCTACGAAGGATACATCACCCCGCAGTACAAGCAGGTAAACGGCAGGGACGATAAGACGGTCATCGAAAAATTCGACAATGCGAGCATCGTCGACCGCATCACGACGAAGGAAGCGGCGATCGAGCGCGTCTACAACGACACGGTCACGACCGGACTGAACGCGATCCTGACGCAGTGGGGCACGGCGGGCACGCTGCAGACGCTCTACGCGGCAGATGCGACGGGAATTCTCCTGCGCAACAAGCTGGGCGACGACGGGAAGCTGGTGTTCCCGAATATTTCGGGCATCGTATCGCTGGGACATAAGTCGAACACGGCGAAAGTCACGGTGAACGGAAAAGAATACACGGTGGCGCACAACCACAATGCGGACGGCACGCCCGTTTCCGCGAATGAATACGACGTATTGCAGATCACGGTCAACGGCACGGATCCGAAAGCGATCTATAACTTCGGCTTCACCGTTGCGCCGGCACATTACTATACGGCGGACGCAGAGAATCCCAACGGCAGGAAGATCGACATTGCGAATAATGAGTTCGGCGTGGATTATGCTTCTTCCGATTTTCAGCAGAACGTCATCCAGTCGCTCGAGCACGTCGAAGTGCCTGTCGGTGCAGGCCCTTACGCCGCGACCGACCGCGACAACAATGACAATCCCGCAGGGTCTGCGTTCTGGAGCCAGAACGTCGTGTACTTCAAAGCGAACGACAACTTCATGTTCGAAGTGAAAGCGGACAAACTGCGTATGCAGGTCGTGAGCTCTTCCGACGCGATCGACGTTCTCTCGAGCGGCGCGGTGGATTACGTCGTACCGCAGTTCACGAAAGACAATGCGGATCGCCTTTCCTCGATGGAAAAAGACGGGTTTGTCAGCCTTGATACCTGGCAGCTCGGTTATGGTTATATCGGTATCAACGCGGGCAAAGTTCCCAACGTGAATATCCGCCGCGCGATCATGTCGGCGATGAACACGTCGCTGGCTACATCGTACTACCAGGCAGGCACGTGCGTCACCATCGACTGGCCTATGTCCCGCGTCAGCTGGGCGTACCCGTTCGCGGACGACGGCGAAACTTCCCTGCAGAACGGACATCCGTATACGCAGTGGACGGGCGAAGCGGCGGCAAGACAGAAGATCAGCGAGTATATGAAAGCAGCCGGCGTGACCGAAGGGGATTCGCAGCTGAGCATCACCTTTACGATCGCGGGCGCCTCCATCACCGAACATCCCTGCTACAACGTATTCCGTCAGGCGCAGGAGATCCTCAACGATATGGGTTGGGATATCGAACTGAAAGCGGACTCGCAGGCCCTTACAAAACTTGCCACAGGCGCACTCGAAGTGTGGGCGGCGGCATGGGGTTCCACGGTCGATCCGGATATGTATCAGGTTTACCACATGAATTCCACGGCGACCTCCGTTTATGCGTGGGGCTACCGCGAAATCAAGAGCGACAAGAACCTTTACGACTATGAATACGGCGTGATCAGAAATCTGAGCGGCATCATCGACGACGCAAGGGAAACGATGGATCAGTCGGTCAGAAAGCCGCTGTATCAGCAGGCGATGAGCCTCGTGCTGGATCTGGCGGTCGAACTTCCCGTTTACCAGAGGCAGGAACTGTTTGCTTACAACAGCAAGACCGTTTCCGGTTTCAATGATAACGTAAACCCGTATTCTTCGCCGCTGGAAAAGATCTGGGAACTTGAACTGATCGCCTGATCGGTGAACAAAAGGGAACGAGTATGCTGAAATACACTCTGAAGAGAATCATCATTTCAATATTTTTGTTGCTCGGCGTATCCATCATTCTGTATGTCCTGCTGCGCTGTATGCCTACCGACTTCGTGGAAAACAAGATCCTCGCCCTCGTGCAGAACGGCGGCGAGGTGAGCGAAGAGTTCATACAGCAGATGTACAGGACATACGGTCTGGACGGAAACATGTTTGTCGGGTATTTCACCTGGCTGGGCAACGTATTCCGCGGAGATTTCGGGAACAGCTTTATCAGTCAGAGGCCTGTTCTGAGCGAAATTTTCAGTGCGGACAGGATCGGAACTTCCTTTTTTGTCGCGTTTATCGCGACCATATTCGAATTCATGATCGCGATCCCTCTCGGCATCACGGCGGCGACGCATCAATATTCCGTGCGCGACTATGTCGTTACGGTGCTTGTGCTGATCGGTATCTCGTTGCCTTCCTTCTTCTTCGGGCAGATGCTGAAAGACATCTTTGCGAACAAACTGGGCTGGTTCCCCGTTTCGGGCATGACGAGTGCGGGTTCTTCGCTTACGGGCATTGAAGCGGTCGGCGATTACCTGTGGCACATGGTACTTCCGATTCTGACCGTCGTCATCCTGAGCATCGGCGCGCGCATGCGCATGACGAGGACGAACATGCTCGAAGTGCTCAATTCCGACTATATCCGCACGGCGCGTGCGAAGGGACTGAACGAGCGGACGGTCATTTACAAGCACGCGTTCCGCAACACGATGATCCCTCTGGTCACCAGCCTTGCGGGCCTGATCCCGTCGCTGTTCAGCGGCGCGATGATCACCGAGCAGGTATTCAGTCTGACGGGTATCGGAAGTTATGCTCTGAATGCCATGCAGCAAGGCGATATCCCCGTGATCATGACTTACAATATGTTCCTGGCATGTCTGTCCGTTCT
Organism: uncultured Clostridia bacterium; assembly: GCA_900557285.1. Taxonomy (GTDB): domain Bacteria; phylum Bacillota; class Clostridia; order Christensenellales; family Borkfalkiaceae; genus Borkfalkia. The sequence continues at coordinate 3,171 of USSJ01000003.1, forward strand.
GGGCGTTCTGCTGGCGGATCTTATGTATGCGATCGTGGATCCCCGCGTGAAACTTGCGTAAGGAGAGGGCGATATGGACAAAGAAGAATTTGAAAAGGAAGAGGGGCTCGGCGTATCCGCCGAAGAGGAAAAGGCCGTCGTGGCGGAAGCAAGCGCGGCGGAAATCACCGAAATGGAGGATACGGAAACCCCTCTGGACAAAAACATAAAACTGATGTCGCCCATGCGCATGGTTTTGCGGCGGTTTTTCCGTTCGAAACTCTCCATTGCCGGCATCGCCATGCTTGCCTTCCTGATCGTGTTCAGCTGGCTCGGACCCGTGGTCTATGACGCGTGGGGCGAGACGGAAGTGGACAGGTCGGGGTCGAATACGTACACCGTTTTTGAAGTGGAAAACGAGGAAGGTCCGTTCGTACAGCTGATCGTCACGCATGACTCCATCAATGCGCTGGCATTGCCGTCGTCGGAGCACATTCTCGGCACGGACGAGCAGGGCATGGATGTCTTTACCCGCCTGATGTACGGCGGCAGGCTGTCGCTCACGCTGAGCTTTTTGGCGGTCATACTGATCTCGTTCATCGGTATCGTGCTGGGAGGCATCGCAGGGTTTTACGGCGGCGTGGTGGATAACATCATCATGCGCCTTTGCGACATACTGATGTGTTTCCCGACACTGCCGCTGATGTTGATACTGGGTACCGTACTGGAAGCGAACGGCGTGGCGCCGGAGCTATACATATACTTATTGATGGGCTTGGTTTCGCTATGGTCATGGACGGGCATGGCGCGGCTGGTACGCGGGCAGATCCTGTATCTGCGCGAGCAGGAATACATGGTCGCCGCGGAGGCGATGGGGTATTCCACGATGCGCCGTATCTTCAAGCACCTGATCCCGAACGTACTTCCGCAGATCCTTGTCACGATGACGCTCTCGCTGGGCAGCATGATCCTTTACGAATCGACGCTTTCCTATCTGGGGCTGGGCGTGCAGATCCCGTACGCATCCTGGGGTACGATGGTCGAAGTCATTTCCCGCCGCAGCGATATTCTGCAGAATTACCCGAGCGTCTGGGTGCCGTCCGGCATTTGCATCGTCATAGCCGTGCTTGGCTTTAACTTTATTGGCGACGGGCTGCGGGACGCGCTCGATCCGAAACAGAGGCGATAGGCATGAAGTTAATCAAACTATTTAAGAAAAAAGAAGAGGGCGAAGTAAAAACTTCTGCCTCCGGCCATTACCTGACGGGCAAAGAGGTTCGTGCGATTGCCAAGGCAAACAACAAGGAAATGCGCCGTCTGGAACAGGCAAAACGCCGCAAACTTCCCGTGTCCGCGTACACCACGCAGATGAAGGACGACGGAAATCTTCTCGAGATCGAAGATCTGCATTCCTATTTCTTTACCGATCAGGGTGTGGTGAAGGCGGTCAACGGCGTCAGTTTTGAAGTCCCCATGAATTCTACCGTAGGCGTGGTCGGGGAATCCGGCTGCGGAAAATCCGTCACGTCCATGTCGGTCATGCGCCTTTTGCAGGGGCCTTCGGGGCAGATCGTGAGCGGTTCCATCCGCTTCAAAGCATTGGATTTCAAGCGCGACGAGAACGGAAAACTGATTCCTGTCTATGTCCGGGACGACAAAGGGGACATCATGTATGAACCTGTCCTGGATAAAGCGGGCAATCCCCGTAAGGATTCGAACGGCGACGCGATCATGCGGCCGGTGCAGGCGCGCGATGAAAACGGGATCGGCATTTACGAAAAGGAAGAGAAAGTTTTCGATATTGCCAAAATGCCGATCCATGAAATGTACCGTCTGCGCGGCAGACAGATGTCGATGGTCTTTCAGGAGCCGATGACTTCGCTGAACCCGGTATTTACGATCGGAAATCAGCTGGACGAAGTTACGCTCATCCACGTACCCGACGCAACCAAAGAATTTGCTAAAAAACGCTCGATCGAGATGCTGAATCTTGTCGGGATCGCCATGCCGGAACGCGTGTACAGTTCGTACCCGCACGAGTTGTCCGGCGGTATGCGCCAGCGCGTCATGATCGCCATGGCGCTTGCCTGCGAACCGCGCCTGATCATCGCCGACGAGCCGACGACGGCGCTGGACGTTACCATTCAGGCACAGATCCTCGACCTTTTCAACGATCTGAAAAGAAAGATCAACGGATCCATCCTCCTGATCACGCACGATCTGGGCGTGATCGCCGAAATGGCAGATTATGTCGTCGTCATGTATGCGGGCAAGATCATCGAACGCGGCACCGTGTCCGAAATTTTCCACAATCCCTGCCATCCTTACACGCAGGGCTTGCAGAAGTCCAAACCGACGATGAAATCCAAGGTAGATCAACTTTTCAATATTCCCGGCAACGTGCCGAATCCGATCAACATGCCGGATAACTGTTACTTCAAGGAGCGCTGTTCCAAATGCATCGCGAAATGCTCCGGAGAGTATCCGAACATGATCAGGATCAGTCCCACGCATTACGTTGCTTGTCATCTGTATGACGATCAGGAGTGGAGGGGCTGATATGAATAAGAAAAACAATCTGAAAAATCCCGAAACGGAAAACGCCGATCTCGACAAAGCGGCCGACCTGAACGAAGAGAAAGCCATGGAAAACGCGCAAACGGATGCGGACGTGCAGTCCGAAATGAATCTTCCGCCCGATCCCGACGCGATCCTGGAAGTAAGGCATCTGAAAAAGTACTTTACGCTCAAAAAGACGATCATGGGCAAGGCGCTGAGCACGCTCAAAGCGGTGGACGACGTGTCTTTCAAGATCCGTAAAGGCGAAACGCTGGGCATCGTCGGCGAATCGGGCTGCGGAAAGACGACGATGGGCAGAACCATTCTGAATCTTCATCATCCGACGTCAGGGCAGGTCTTTTTCGAGGGTACCGATATAGCGGGATTCAATTCCGCCCAGATGCGCCCTCTGCGCACGAAAATGCAGATCGTATTCCAGGATCCGTATTCTTCGCTGCCGCCGCGCAGTACGGTGGGCGGTATCCTTGCCGAAGCGGCAAAGATCCACAACATCGTACCCCGTTCGCAGCTCAAGGAATATGTCCTTTCCGTCATGGATAAGTGCGGTTTGCGCGATTACTATTACGAGCGGTATCCGCATGAATTTTCCGGCGGTCAGCGCCAGCGTATCTGTATTGCGCGTGCGCTGGTCGTGAACCCGAGTTTTGTCGTCTGCGACGAACCGGTTTCCGCTCTGGACGTGTCCATTCAGGCGCAGATCATCAACCTGCTCAAAAAACTGCAGAAAGAGCGTCAGCTCACCTATCTGTTCATTTCGCACGACCTTTCCGTCGTCAAACATATTTCCGACAAGATCGGCGTCATGTATCTGGGTTCCATGGTGGAATACGGCGACAAGGACAGGATCTTCGATAACCCGATGCATCCGTACACGCAGGCACTGTTTTCCGCCGTCCCGAATCCCAATCCCGACGAAAAAGTGGAAAGGATCCTGCTTACGGGCGACATCCCGTCGCCTGCCAACCCGCCGAAAGGCTGTAAATTCCACACGCGCTGCCCGCGTGCCATGGAGATCTGCGGCCAGGTGGCGCCCGTCTATAAAGAGTACGAGGAAGGGCACTTTGTTGCCTGCCATTGCTATCCTCAGGAGGACTGATGTCTAAAAAGAAAAAGAAACAAAAACAAAAGGTCATATACTATGACGACAACAGCACCATCGTGGATATGTCCGCTACCGTGAAAAAAAAGAAGGGCGCGCAGCAAGATCCGCCCCCTCGCTCAACTTTCAGGGATAAGCTCAGAACATATTTTTCCGCTGTCAAAATGATGTTTTTGCCTATGTGCGTCGTCTTGTTGATTCTCGCCGTGTTGTTTCTTTTGCTCATGCTGATGGCGCAATGATCATTAAACATAACGTCCGCAGATCTCCGTTCGGAAATCTGCGGACGCTTTGTTTTACGCCTGTATGCGCTTTTTGAAACGTATGCGCCCGCGCTCTGCTTTCAAATCCGCTCAAAAACCGTACAAAAATCGTACAAAGACCGAGCGCCGCAAACAGACTCCGAAGGTACCGCGGCAGGTTTGACTTTAAGTATTGCATTTTTGAGAGGGTGTGGTATAATAGAACGTGAACACGGATGTGAATTTAGCGGCAGGACGAAAATCACGGCGCAAAACAATCGGAAAAGGGAAAAATTGCGGCGGGAAGCTGTGGGATCAGAAAGAATATCACGAAAAAACGTCACGGCGCAAAACGATCGGAAAAGGGAAAAATTGCGGCGGGAAGCCGCGGGATCAGAAAGAATATCACGAAAAAACGTCACGGCGCTAAACGATCGGGAAATCAAAAAAGCGCGGCGGGAAGCCGCGGGACAAGGAGAAAAAAGGAGTAAACGGGGAAGGGCGATGAAAGATAAGGGCGTATATTTTTCGGAAGCGGATCTGGAGCGGCAGATCTATTTCAAGGACGAGACGATTCTTTCCGAGGTAGGGCATTTCCATGACAGCGTGGAATTTGTATTCATGCTGGAAGGGGAGATCGAAGCGCGGCATCTTGCCGAAGTGCAGCATTTGCGGGCGGGCGAGATCTTTTTTGTGGGGAGTTTCGAATACCATTGTTATAAGAAATGCACGCCGCACATACGGGCGGTGGTGCTGGTATTGAGCCGTGAATACACGAAAATTTTTTCGGAGTCATTCAAGGGCTTTACGTTGCCCACCTATATGAAGAATACGGAAAACAACCGCGATGTGATCGGCTTGATACGGCATTGGCTGAAAGAAAAGGATGAAAATAATACGTATCTGTGCAATTTCGGGTACAGCACGCTGTTGTTTGCAAAGCTGGTCAGATGCTATCCGCTCACGCCCATTGTGGAGAGCAAGGACAAGCGTGTTACTGTAAATGTTTTAAAGTACATAAACGAACACTATGCGGAAGACATTTCGCTCACGACGGTGGCGAACGAGAGCGGGTACACGAAGGAATACTGTTCCAAGATCTTCCGAGACATCGTAGGGATCCGTTTTCGCAGTTATCTGAATTTGCTGCGTCTGCGCAAAGCGAAGGAATATTTTGCCGAGCAAAAGCGCACGGGACTGACGTCCCTGGAAATTATTTATAAATGCGGATTCAGCAGTACGGCGACGTTTTACAGGGCGCAGAAAGAGGTAAAAGATAAAAATATTAATTTTTGAAGTGGATTTTCGTCAATTTGATATTGATTTTGCAAATCTATCTGTGATAAACTTTATTTGCGGACAGCAGATAAAGTTTTTTTTGTACCGCTTGGGAGGGTTTAGGAGAGATGGGCAAAATCGTGACGGTTTCTGTTATCGGTGTCGGTGCGCGCGGCGGAGAAGCGTATGGCAGATATCTTTACAAGCAGAAAGACAAATATCGGATTGTAAGTTTGTGTGATATCAACGAAGAGCGCCTTGAAAAGTACGGAGATACCTTTGGCGTGGCGCAGAGCGATCGCTTTCGGGACGAAGATGAATTTTTTGCAAAAAAGCGCAGCGATCTTTTGCTGGTATGCACGCTGGATCAGATGCATGTGCGGATGGCGAAGCGGGGGTTGGCGTTGGGGTACGACATTTTGCTGGAAAAGCCGATCTCGGCGGATCCGAAAGAACTGCGCGATCTGGTGCAGTGTGCGCGGCAGTCGGGAAGGACGGTGATGGTCTGCCATGTTCTGCGTTACACGGCGGCAATCAACAAACTGAAGGAAGTGCTGGATTCGGGCGTCATCGGGAAAGTGGTTTCCATCGACCAGACGGAAAATGTAGTTTTCTGGCATGAAGCGCACAGTTATGTGCGCGGAAACTGGCGCAGAAGCGAGGATACGACGCCCATGATCATGGCAAAGTGCTGTCATGATCTGGATCTGATCCAGTATTTTATCGGCGCGAAATGCCGCAGCGTGTCGTCCATGGGGTCTTTGTTCTATTTCCGAAAGGAGAACAAGCCGGAAGGGGCGGCGGATCGCTGTACGAAATGTAAATATGTGCGGACTTGTCCGTACAGTGCGGAGCGCATTTACGTCGACATGTGGAAGAACGAATTCGGAGCGCCCGAGAATGCCTGGCCGATGAACGTGATCACGGACGAACTGCCTCTGACGGAGCAGAATTTACACAAAGCCATTGAGGAAGGTCCTTACGGCAGGTGTGTATTTGCATGCGACAACGACGTGGTGGATAATCAGACAACGATCATGCAATTTGAAAACGGGATCACGGCCACATTGAAAATGGAAGCGTTTGTGAAAAACGGCGGCAGGGATATCCGTTTTTTCGGTTCGGACGGGGAGCTGTCGCTGCACGAAGGGGAAGACAAGATCGTGCTGAAAAGGTATTTCGGCGAAGACAAGGAGTGGAGGATCTCCGATCTGACCGACGATCTGGAAGGACACGGCGGCGGCGATCACAGGATGCTCGATAAGCTCTATGAAATTCTTGCGGAAGGCAACAAGCAGGTAGATACGTCCATTGAAAATTCGGTGGAAAGCCATTACATGGCGATCGCGGCGGAGGAATCGAGGCTGAAAGGCGGTGCGCTGGTGGAATTGGCGTCGTATCGTAAAGATTGATTTCCGCCGTGAGGCGGTGAATGAACCGATAGGGAGGAATCGGAATGAGTAGAAAATACGTATTTTACAGAGGAGCGGTTGCGTTTTTTGCATTGTGTTTTGTATTCTCGGTACTGTTTGCCGTGTTTACGGGAATGCAGAACGTGCGTGCCGCGGAGGAAGATACGGTAACGGTGAGCGGCGTTTCCGTCGAATGGGACGGCAACGGAAATAATCACGATCTTGTTACGCTGACGCTGAACGGCGCGTCTTTTGTATCCAATACCGACAGCAACAGTCATTGGGAATATTTTGCGCCCTACATATATGTCAACGGTACGGCGGTCACGGGCAATGTGGCGTGGGCGATCGAGGGGCGGTATACCGCGACTTCAAATTTCTGTTTTTATCTGAACCAAAACATCCTGAAACAGGACGGTTCGGATCTGATCGAGATCCGCGAGGGCTGTAAGATCCCGTTGGGCGACGGAGCGGATTATTATGTCGTATCCGAAACGGCTTCCTTTGTTGCGCCCGTGAATGCGCAGAATACGGGAACCGAAACGTTTGTAAAGGGATCTGCGGTAACGGTGAGCGGTGTTTCCGTCGAATGGGACGGCAACGGCGGCGGCAACGATCTGGTCATTCTCACATTGGAAGGGGCGGCGTTCGAGTCCAATCTGACGAGCAACACGCATCGTCATGAGATCGAATCGCATATTTTTGTCAACGGTACGGCGATTTCGGGCGTGGCATGGGCGATCGAAGGGCGGTACACCAATCCGAAACATTACTGTTTCTATCTGCCGCAGGATATGCTGAAGCAGGACGGTACGGATGTCATCGAGGTGCGCCGCGGCTGCCATATTCCGCATAACGACGGTGAGAGTTATTATCTGGTCACGGAAAACGCGGTTTACCTTTCTTCGGGGAGTTCCGTTTCGGGGCAGACGGAAACGTTTGCCAAACAATTTATCTGGGAAACGGGGAAAAAGTATGACATCAATGCGGATGTCCTGAAAGCGGCGTCTGCGGGGAATATCGGCGAATACGAAACGAAAGGCGTAACGCTCAGCGGCGGGCACGAAAGCTGGGGCCTTACGGGCGGCGACGCCTACACGCAGGGCCTTGCGATCGGGGATTATGCGGCATTCCGATTTGTGATGCCCATCCAAACCGAACAGGCGAAGAGCGTGGAAATCGAATACAAGTATGACGGAAAAGCGCTCATTTATGTGTATCCGCTGGGCGCGCAGGAACTGACCTATGAAAACGCGCTGCAAAGTTTTTGGACGACGGCAGAAAACGACATAGAGAAAGTAAAACTTTCGGCGGAAGCGTTGGGCGCGGACGGAAGTTTCGGCGGATTTATCCTGCAGCTGGCGGACGGAGCGGGCGTGCAGTTCTTCCTGGACAGCATCACGCTTTCGGCGGAAAGTTTCGATCCGGGAGAAGTGGAAGAGGTCGTCAAGTTCGAGTGGACGCTGAATACAAAGATCGACATCGATGCGTCCGTGCTTAAAACGAACGGTGCGGGCAGCATCGGCGAATATGAAACGGAAGGCATTGCGCTCGGCAGCGGACATTCCGACTGGGGGCTGACCGGGGACGGGTTTGCAAACACGCAGATCCTTGCCAAAGGCGATTATTTTGTCGTCGAATTTGTCCTTCCCATTGAAAATACTTCGGTCAAGAGTTTTTCTCTGGAGATCTTAAACAATGCATCGGCATGTTTCTACGTATATCCGTTGGGAACGGCGGAGCTTGGGTATGACAGCGCGGTACAGAGTTTCCGCACGTCGAACGGGCTTTCGACGGTGGAGCTGTCGGCTGCGGAATTGTTCAAAGACGGTGCGTGCGGCGGATTTATCGTGCAGGCGATGACGGATTCGGGCGTGCAGTTCTTCTTAGACAGCATCACGCTGAGCGAGAAGGCGGTGCAGGCGGAAGTGGAAGATCTGACCGAGCCGGAGTATGCCACAGCGACCGTTTCGATCGTGGAAGTTTCGTACACATACCGTTATGAAGGCGGGTACGACGATCTGCTGCTGATCACGTTCGACCAGAATATATTCAACAAGACATCGGACAAAGGGCTGAACAACGAGCGTGTCGAGCTGGATGATTTTGCGGAATTTTTGCTGATCAACGGCGTTTCCGTATCGGAGAGCGGGATCGGCGACTATGCGCTTCGTTCCATGTGGGAGCGGCACGACCGACTGGGTATCTTTATCAGGAGCGGTTCGGCGGGCAGTCTGAACAACGACGCCTTTGACAAGATCACGTTTGCGAAAGGGTTTGCCATCCGCGGTTCGACGGGCGATTATACCATGTACACGCTGGCGCAAGACGCGGTATTCTATACCAACCGCGCGCTGGAATCGGGCACGCAGGTAACGATGTCCGCAGAGAGCGATCCGCAGGTGGATCAGAATCTGACGCCGCTTCTGGTTACATGGAAGGTTTCGGGCGGTACGGCGACGATTTCGATCACGTTTGACAAGACGGTGCGCATGGAAGGAAGCGATTTTACGGAAAACATTCTGCGCTACATACAAGTGGACGGCAAAGCGCTTTCCGAATGGGGCAGCGAGGTGACGGTCACCTTTGATGCCATGACGATCGGACTTTCCTTTGCGACGACGCTTGCGGCGGATGCGGATGTGCGCATTACGATCGAAAAGGGGATGAACGTACAGACAAATCCCGACGAAGCGCTTTCGCTCAAGACGGTACAGGCTACCGCGGATTTTGTGCGCGGCGAAAACAAGGAAAATTATTTCTTTGCCCAGGGCGGAACGCTGAATGTATATTGGGTGACGCCGCCCGAAGCAATTGCGGCGGAAAACGAGGAAGATACGGGTTTTGTTACGTTGGATCTTCGTCTGTCCGTGATGAATGCCGTGCTTGAAAACTTTAATTCTTCCGTATTGAAAAATATTCTCATCGGCGACGACGATCTTCTGAAGATCCTTACGGACGAAAGCGGAGCATCCGCGACGCTTTCGGGGTACACGCTCAGCATAAAGATCCCTGCAAGTTACATTGCGAAAGGTCTGGTCATCACGGTGAAGAAGGGCTTCACGACGCCTGCGGGCGGGGAGCTTGCGGCGGATGAAAGTTTCTTCTACGATGAAATTTTTGAAGAGTTTAACGGCGAAGTGCACCGCGAGGAGATCGAAAGCATACTTAAACTTACCGACGTCAACACGATCCTGACGGCGACGGACGGCGTTGCGCCGGGCACGAACCAGCTGTTTATCGAGTTTACGACTCCTTGCAGCACCAAGTATCTGCCGTTTATGCAGGCGGATGCCGAAACGATCTTTGCAAGTTACGGTTCGGTGGGCGTCACGATGCCGGCGCTGTACGTGTATGAACTCAACCGTTACGGAATGCGCGAGAGCCTGTGGGATTATTTCCTGATCGACGGCAAAACGCTGCGGGAGTGGGCGGTTGCAGACGGCGGTGCGGACGCGACGCGCTACATCGATGTCTACTACCAGGGCACGAACTTCGGCGTCTATTATCTGCAGCTCGTGATCAACGCGCAGAGTTCGGCCGTCATGGATTGGAGCGAATCGCACACGATCACCTTCAAGGAAGGGTTTATAACGCCTGCATTCGGCGTATTTGACAAGGACGTACAGTTTGCGTGGGATCCCGAAACAAAGACCTGGGCGCCCGATGCGTCCGCAAACGCGACCGTGGATCCGAACGCGCAGCTCAAAGACGAAACGGGCGAAGTTGTGGTCACGTTCGGCGGCGGCTGCAGCGGATTTGCGGCGGGAACGGGTACGATTTTCGGAGCGTTGCTCGTAACGGGCGCGGTAGCGGCCCTTGCGGTACGAAAAAAGCGCGGCGCAAACGGTACGGAAACGGGGAAAAGAGGAGAATGACATGAACAAGCGGATTTTGAAAGGAATTTGCTGTTTCGTTGCCTGTTTTCTGTTCGTATTCTGTCTGGCAGGGTGCGGCGGCGGAGAGGATCCTCCGCCGCAGGAAAAGCCGGGGCAGGAAGAGGAGGAGCCTGTGAAAGAGGAGCGCGATATCGAGGCGTCCGACCCCGCCGACGGCGGGAGCGCGTCGCTTGCCAACGCAAAGATCGCGGCATTTACGGAAGCGTTCAAAGTCTGTTCTTCGGAAAAATATACGGACGGAACGGACCTGTATGCGCCCGCGGGGCTGACGCTTTCGTGGACGTGCAAGCAGAGCGCGGAGAAATACACGGTTTCCCTGTCGCAGTCGGAGGACATGTCGGACGCGGCGGTATACGAAACGGAACAGGCGCAGCTGCATGTGGACGATCTGTATGCGGCGACCGATTATTACTGGCAGGTGGAAGCGAAAATGCAGAGCGGAACGCTGCGTTCGGACGTATTCCGTTTCACGACGAAAGAGGAGCCGCGCACGGTGCTGATCGAAGGGGTTTCCAACACGCGGGACATCGGCGGCTATGCGGCGGCAGACGGAAAGCGCGTGCGCCAGGGCATGATCTACCGCGGCGGAAAGCTGGAGGATATCACCGAGGCGGGCAGGGAAAAAATGCTCGAAACGTACAAGATACGCACCGATCTGGATCTTCGCCGCGGCGAAGAGAGCACGAACGTGTTCGGGGACGAAATGCAGTACATACAGATCTCGGCGCCCTATTACACGACGCCGAACGGTACGACGGGCATCGACGTGGCGGGAAACCGCGAAGCGATCGCCGAGATCATGAAAGTGTTTGCCAAAGAGGAAAATTACCCTGTGTATATGCATTGTTCGATCGGCAGGGACAGAACGGGTACCTTTGCCATGCTGCTGGAAATGCTGTTGGGCGTCGGGGAAAACGATATCTATCTGGATTATGAGTTGTCCCTCTTTTCCGCGGCGGGATGTTCGGACAATACCCCGGTCAACACGTTGTTTTACACGTACTTCTGGCCGACGTACAATTATATCAACCAAAATTACGACGGAGCCGACCCGTCGGAAAAATGCGAAGCGTTTTTGCTGGATGCGGGGGTCACGGCGGAAGAGATCGCCTCGATCCGCTCCCTGCTGCTGGTATAAAATTTCCCGGACGTGCCGCCGTGTCATGCGGGCGGCTGACCTATAAGGAGGAAAAATTAGAAAATGCGTAAAACTATAAAAAAGATCTGTGCGGCGGCGCTTGCGCTTGTCTTTGTATGTGCGGGGGCGAGCGGATGTTCATCCGCATCGTTTGAAACGCTGAATGCGGAAGGGCTGAAGTTTGTACAGCGGGGCGACGACGGGCTGTTAGAACTGATCCGCACGAGCGAAAATCTTACTTTTTACACGTCGGACGATTCACTCACCGAGTTTATGAATGATTTTTATTCGCGGCATATCCGTGCGGGGGAGGAATCCATCGGCACGGCGCGGATGGGGGCGTGCTGGTCGTACGCGAAGGAGTGGGAAGCGCTGTCCCTTTCCTGGTTTGACAGCACGGCGCTTGCACTGAAAGAATACGACGCGGACGCGCTCATGCAGCGGTACATCAATTCCATCGATATCGACAAATTCGGGAATGCGTACGTGTGGTTCAACGATACGGATTTCCCGGTGGACTCGGATGCCTATGATATGCCGGGGCAGGGCTGGGTTTTCCCCGATTACAGCGAACTGGGTACATACGGCAGTGAATTCAGCCAGTCGGCGGACGGCTGGACGGTCGGCGGAAAGAGCGGAAGTGTTTCGGGCGGTTATCTGAACGGATCATTTTACGGCAAGGAAGGCGAAACGTACGACCTGATCTCCGCCGAAACGAGTTTTTCTGCGGATCTGGCGCCCTTTGTGGAGATCCGCATGATCTTAGAAGATCTTGCAAACAGTGCCGGTATGCTGGAAACGGACATTGCCGATTACGGCATACTCTGGAAAAAAGAAGGGGATGGATCCGGCTGGCACGAAGTGAAGGCTTCGGAATTTGCATCCAATCCCGTAACGCTTTCGCAGTACAATAAAGTGCGCACCTATTTCCCCATGTACCTGCATCCGGACTGGAACGGAACGGTCACGCAGGTGGGCCTGCGCATTTACCCGAAGACGGGGGAAAGCCTGGATATCAATGTACGTCTTGAATATTTCCGTACCATGGCGGATACGCGCCAGAGCACCAGTTCTGCAAAATATATTCTCACGCTGGAAGAGATGACTTCCTATTCCAACGATCTGGAAACGGTGGCAAACAACATCGGGCGCGCAAGAGAGGCATTCATGTTCCAGGCGTATGCGCTCAAAGGTGCGGACGGGTTGGTCGATCTGACCTATCTTCCGGGCCATGACAGCGCTTTGGGAACAGGACACCGCATCGGCAACGGATATTATGATATTTATCCGCCGTGCAATCTGAATCTGGAAGCGAATATGTATTTCTATCTGAGCTGTATCGCCCTTGCGAACATGGAGCAGGCGCTTGTGGATGCGGGGATCGAAACGGAACAGACGGCGGTAGCCAATTACGACCCGTACGGCGTATTTGACGAATCGAACGAAGGGAAGGGCGATATCGTGTACGATTTTACGCCCGAAACGCTCAGGGAGCTTGCCGCAACGGTCAAAACCAACGTACAGCGCGACTATGACGAAGGCGGATTCTGGAATCCGGAAACGGGCAGGTATGCGTGGGGCATTTACGATGAAAATTCGTATGGAGAAGCGGGGACGCCGCTCGATTACGGGATGGTGGAAACGAATGTACGCATGGTATTCCACGGTCTGGCCACCGACGAACAGGCGCAGTCCATTTATTCCTGGCTGGACGGCACGCGCACGGTCGAGGGAGATACGTCGACGGGCAGCGATATTTATTTCTATCAGTTCGGGCCGCGTTCGACCACGCGCGACAATCAGTACGACTATACGAGCATTTACCGTGATGCGGCATTTTCCGTTAAAGTGCAGGACGGCGGCGCCATCCTCTATACTTCCTATTACGACGTGATCGCGCGCCGGCAGCTTCTCGGTTCAAACGCAAGTTACGAGCGGCTTTCGGCTATCAGCGACTGGTATCATGAAGTGATGAGCGCGGGCGGTACGGGAACGAGTTTTTATCAGACGTACTACGCGCAGAAGCGTATGGAAGACATTGATAATTACGATTATTATACCCTGCAGGGCGGCGGTTCTGACGGCGCGC
>USSJ01000004.1 GCA_900557285.1 uncultured Clostridia bacterium
GTGCGGACGACGTTGCAAGAAATGCCGAAACTCAAAAAACACCTGAAAGAGGCCCGTCCGTTTCCGGACGGGCCTCTTTCAGGTGAATATCGACGGAAAAACCTGTTCCCTGGAAATTAATATCGGTTTATCCGCTTTTATTTAACTTTGAATTCAGTCTCTTTTCTTTCTGCATACCATCAGGACCGCTCCGACCGAAAGCAGAGCAATTGCGCCTGCCGCCGTGGCCGCCAAAGACACCGAAGAACTGCAGCCTGTACCTTTGTCTTCTTCCTGGCCGTCATTGTTGTCGCCTGTGTTGTCTTTGTCTTCATCCTCGTTCCCGTCATCGGGTTGCGAAGGTTCTTCCGACTGCAGATAATTCGTATCGCCTATGGAACGAATATACCACTCGTTATACAATTCGCCTACGGCATTGGTCATGAAGCAAGCAACTCCGACATAAACGCCGTCCGCATACGTTTCTCCGCTGTAAGCGTCCGTATATTCCATATAGAACACAAGGCTGTCGATCGCTTCTCCGTTGGCGTCATTATAGGTAACGGAAATTTCAAAACGCTTACGATCGTCGTTTGCTTTCAAAACAACGTCCACATACGAGCCGTCATCTTCGCCGAACGTCGTCATCGTCTGCTGTACGACTTCCAGATCCGTATTGAAATACGTCTTGACATAGGACGATGCGACCTGATTCCAGAACATCAACGAGATCGCTCCTTCCGTAGAACGGTTTCCGTCGGGCGTATCGGAGAAATAGATCCACGCATTGTTGCTGGTATATCCGGAGCCGTCGCCCGTGAGGAATGCCCACTGTTTGACGCTGAAAGATACTTTCACGCCGGCATAAATATCCTGCGCCTGCGTATAGATCAGCTGTTGCTGATCACCCGTAAAGGTATACAACAGACCCTTATCCGTAAACGCAACATCGCCCAGCAAATCATCCGAAACGTTCGCATTGATATCCATCGTTTTGATATGGTTATCGCTCAAAAGTTTTTCATACGCCTGAATCAGTTTTTCTGCATCCGAAACGGCTTTTTCGTATCTTGCCGTATTTTCCGCGCTCAGAACCACATCCTGTCCTTCCAGCAGATCGCGCGAAGAAATTGCAGCCACTGCTTTGTTCAGCGTTGCTTTCTCACTGTAAGAATTCACGCCTGCCTGAACCAGCGTTTCGATCCTTGTCACGCGCTCTTCCAGGAAACTCCACGCAGCATCCTGCACAGCCGTATCCTTTTCTTCTACACGCGCCGCAAATTCCGCCGCTTGCGGCAACGAAGAATAGTCGGGGATCAACTTGCGGAGCGCAAGCGCACTGTAAACCTGATCCAGATCGGTCAGAACCGCATTTTCATAATCGGTGATCGCCGCATCCGCCAACTCGCTCGGATCCTGTCCCGCTTCTGCGTCCGCCAACGTTTCCGCATAAGCATCCAACCTTGCAAGCATTGATTCTTTGATCTCCGAAGCGGTATTCAGCGCCTGGATCTCCGCACGGAATGCATCCGTATTCAGGGCCGCATACGCCTGCTTTGCCGCGGCGATCTCAGCCGCCGTCCCTAACGGCAGATCCTCTACTTCGCAAATACGTACATGTGCCGAAAGCCGCGCAAGATTTGCCTGCACCTGTCCGAAGTAAGCCGTATCCGGAGTACCTGCATTCACATCGGCATACGTAACGGTCGCAGCACGGTAAACCGTATCAAATTCTTCTTTCAGCTCATTGTATTTTTCCAAATCGCGGATGGTCGTAAACTGTGTATCGCTGTCTGCAACCGCCATCGTTTCTTTCAGTTCGGCCGTCAGCCCATCCACATATTGCTGTACGATCGCGCCCGCCTTTTCTTTCAGAGCCGCATCCGCCTCAGCGATCACGGTTTCAGGATCCAAAACCACACGGTCGCTGATACGCAATCCGGAAATATCCAGCGCGTAAACAGCGTCTTTTTTCGCCAACCATTCATTCACATCCTGAATGTCTGCAAAAGAGGCCGCTTCGATCTTTTCCGCCGTATATTCGCCCAGCGCCGCTTTAAACGGATTCAGAGTTTCCGCTTCATAAGCAAGGCGCAGAGAATCGGTCACACGCATTGTGAAAATACTGCAATAATCGTTGCTGTCGCTGCCGCGGCTGTCGTTCAGCGACGAAAGATTGATCCATGTTCTTCCCGCATCGTCTTTCAGTCCGTCGATCTGCGTTTTGTTGAATGTAAGGCTGTACTCGGCCCCCGCCGTACCGCCGTTGGATACCGTGATCGTCACCGTGTCTTCCGCTTCAGTAAATACCGTGCGGACACTGTAACTCTCTTCTTCATCCGGATTGGTAGGAAGAGCAATATCGGTAAACCCTTGGCCCTGATAATCTTCGGTCAGGCTGGTCGCGTTGTTCCTGCCGAAATTGACTTTGATATAATCACCGCCCGCTTCGGTATAATAGATCAGCGTGATCCCGTTGGGCGTTGCGGTCGAATGACGGAACGTTTCATAATTTTTACTGAACGTGATGGCAATATGGTCATCCGTCTGCAACTCGGAAAAGTTATTTTCCACGATCATACCGTTGAGTTCGACCGGGTAAGCATAGCGATACCGCGCGCCGCCGCTTCCCGAACCGATCGTTTTCAGCTTCAGTTTTGCCGTATTCTCAGCGACCGTGATACCCGTGCCGCGCGTAGGCAGCGGCGTAAAGCCGCCGATCGTTCCGCCGCCCATATAAGAAGTTATATTTCCATCGTCATCGAACGTGGGAGAACGGAAACCGTATTCAAAGGTACGAAGGCTGTCGCTCTCCGCATTCATTTCCGTGCTCTCTCCGTACTCGCGGGCATTGAGTTCCTCGTTTGCGGATGTGTAAGCACCGAGCCAAGTTTCATCCGCTGCAATGGACGATACGCACAGCGCCGCCGCCAAGCAAACGCACAGCAAGGCAGTGAGTACTGCCGCCAGTCTTGTTTTCCTCATGATTCATTTTCTCCTTATTCATTTTTTAATGTGTATTGTATGGAAAAATTTTCAATGGATACAGCCACATCAAAGGTACCGGGCAATTCCCAGCCTAAATTCATCGAGGTGATCTTCAGATCGGAAAACTCGGTATTCTGAAACACTTCGACGCCCGTAAAAGCGCGGGCTTCCTCCAAAGCCTTCTGAACATCTTCCAGAATATCGTATTCCACTACGGTTCTGTCGCCTTCCCATACCGGCGCCGAGAGATACTTTTTACTGTCCACAATATAAATAGCTTTGCCGGAAGCATCTTCCTTTCCCCCGTCCACGGTGATGGAATGTTCCGGCCACTGCACGCGGTTGTCATAAAACTGCAAGCCGAACCAGATCATGTCGCCATAATCTTCTGAAGCAGGATTTACGTTCTGCAGCGTAACGTACCATTGAAACTGTGCCGCATGCAGCCCTGCGTTGTAATCGCTACCCATTTTATTTTCAGCTTTTTCCAGCACAAAATCGATCGACAACGTAAGACTCTGCATTTCATTCAGCCATGGCGATACTTCCGCAATGCCCGTCTGCTCGACCAACAGATGCGGCCAGTCCTCCCCGTTCTGGCGCGGATGGTCGTATTCTTCGCTCGCCAGCGCTTCCATGTACAGCGAACCCGTCTGCGTGTTGACTTTCACCGTCTTCGACTGCGTCTGATAGACCCAGTTTCCATCTTCGTCCGCCGTTGCGACCGAATCCGGCGTGATCAGATAACGGCTGCCCCACTGCCCCAGGATCCACTGAGCATCACTGTATTCCGTCTGATTGTAATGGACCTCTCCCAGATACGGATCAGGCAAATTGCTCCTGTCTGCCGTAACGGTGAAACCGTTTTTAAACGTTGTATCCAGCAAAAGATCATAGATTTTCTGTTCGTCGTCCTGCCCTTCGTTCCCGTCGCCGTCCGTGTGTCCTCCGTCCTGATCCGTTCCGCCCGTATCGCCGCCCGTATCCGGATCACCTGTCTGTGAACAGGCTGCAATCGAAAAACACAGCAGAAACGCAAGAACAAAAGCCAGAAACGCTTTCATTCCTCTCATCCCTCCCTCCTTTTATAATTCAGCGAAAGCCCCGAAAACCAAGACCGCACATCATAAGTACCCGGAAGCTCCCAGCCGAGATTCATCGAAGTCACGCGAAGATCGGACATATTTGTATTCCGAAAACTTCGGACCCCTTCAAACTTTTTTACCTTACCGATGGCCGTACAAATCTCCGGCAAAAGATCAAACCGCACCGAATATTTTTCGCCGATCTTCACCGGTTCGGACAAAAATTTGTCATATTCGACACAATAAATGGCAAAACCGCTGGCATCCTCCTTTCCGCCGTCCACCTGAATGGTCCCGCCCGGGCGGGGCATCCTCGCATCGTAAAACTGCAGTCCGAACCAGATGGTATCTCCGAAATCCGGAGAATTCCTGTTCTGGTTGCGCAAAGTGCAATACCACTGGAACTGCGCCGTGTGCAGAGTGGGATCGAATTCATCCTTTTGCATGCGGCATTCGCACGCCTCAATGCAAAAATCCAGCGAAAACCGAAGATATTCCAGTGCCGAAAGGTCCAGATCGCGATCGGAAAGATCCTGGTCGATCAGAAGATGCGGCCAGGCTTCTCCTTCCCGGCGCACATGCGTATATTCTTTGCTCGCCTCCGTGTCCATACGGAATCTGCCCGCTCCCGGAATAACCCTGATATACTTTGTTCCCGTTTGCAGGATCTTCCCGTTCCCTTCCGACTTCAAAGGTGTTTCCGGCGTGATCAGATCCCGGCTCGCCCACTGCCCGAGTTTCCAATCGGGTTTTTCTCCTCCGAACCTTATCTCTCCGATATAAGGATTCGGAACATTGGAAGCCGTACCGGTCAGAATAAAACCCTTTTCAAACAAATGATCTTTTAAAAGCTCCACTCTCAAGCTCCTTCCTTGACGTATTTCATGGACAGGTAAGAAATGTCGACCCCGACATCATACACGCCCGTCACTTCCCAGCCTATGTTTGTCGTCGCAATGCGCATGTCTTCCAGAGTGCAGTCCGTAAACAGGCCCTCCGACTGCGCATATGCAAACGATTGCGCGATCGCATCGTAAAGATCGACACTCACGGCATTCTCTTTCCCGACTTCCGCACCTTTGTCGATAAAATCATAATTCGAGATACCGTAGATCAGATTTCCCGTCGAATCCTCTTTCCCGCCGTCATAATTGGCGAACGGATCCGTTTTGTACGTCGTTTCGCCGTAGCGCGCGTCGACGATGGGAATATCGAACCAATAATAATCGCGGTATGAAGTTTTCTCGGGATTGAAACATTCGATGGATATGATCCACTGAAATTGTGCGGAATGCAACGACGTGTTTTTATCGGGCGTATAATCATCGCATTTCGTCAGCGTGAAGCCCATATCGAAATAAATCCCCTCCAGTTCTCCCAGACTCGTATTGCTCACGATGTTCTGTTCGATGATGAGGTGCGGCCACGCTTCGCCCTCCTTGCGCGGCAAAGATGCCCGCGGACTGTCGCAATAGGACGGCGTGACCCCGTATTCTTGCCGCGTATCCTGGTACAGTTTTACCGAACCCGTCTTTGCATTGACCGATATCGTCGATGTCGGGTTGAAAATGGTTTTCCAGTCTCCTTCTGTCTGCGCATGCGCATCCGTTGCAGGATAGGTAAATTCCTTGCCGTCTTCCAGATAGGTCTTTTCGCTGTCCAGAAAATAATTTACAAAACATCCCCATTGCCCGATCTTCCAGATCGGATCCTCCACAGACGACTCATCGATCTTCAGCTGATACCAGGGCGATGTGGAATGATAGCGCGAATCCACGCCGAAAATATTGAATCCGAAAGCAAATTCCGGATCATACAGCGCCTCCACAGCGCCTTCCGGAGCATTGGTGAACGGCTTTTCGGCTTCCGATCCCGACGTATTCTCCGCCGGCGTGCACCCGGCCAGCGCAAAAAACAGTGCGCAAGCCAGCAAACATGTCATCGGTCTTTTCATAGCCCCCCTCCTTATTACATTTTGAACGACCCGCTCGTAAGTCCCTTGACAAACTGTTTGGAACAGAACGCATACAGTATGATCATCGGAAGACTCGCCAGCACATACCCGGCGATCGCCACATTCATGCTGTTTGTTTCGTTGTAAAGCGTATCGGTCAGTGATTTCAGGATCACCGAAGTCGTCTTCATATTCTCCGCGCGCAGGATCAGCAACGGCCAGAGATAATCATTGTACGACGCCATAAAAGTGAGAAGTCCCTGCGTCGCCAGTATGGGCAAAGACAACGGCAGCGCAATGCAGAAATACATGCGCAGATTGCTGCACCCGTCTATCACTCCCGCTTCAAAAATATCACCGGGCAGCCCGTCAAAAAATGTACGGATCAGAAATACCGCCATCGGCACGGCACCCGCCGCCGTAGGCAGGATCACGCCCAGATAATTGCTCTGCAGATTGTAACTGACCGAAACGAGCTGATACTGCGGGATCAAAGTGAGCACGCCCGGGATCATCATGACCGCCAGAAACATAACTACGATCGCGCCTTTGAACGGAATACGGTATCTGGTGATCCCGTAAGAAGCCATCGAACTGACCACGAGCAGCAATGCCGTCGTCCCGAAAGAGATGATAAAAGTATTCGCAAACGTATAGTCTATGTAATACCATGCTTCGGAATAATTCTCCCAACGGAACGGGAACGTGATCCAGTTCGGACTCAGCAGCTCCTGCTGCGGCGACTTCACACTTTTTATCAGCATGATCAGAAGAGGATACAACGTCAGAAACAAAAAGAAAATAACAACAATCGCCAGGATCAGCTGCGCCACCGATATATGGCGCCTTTTTTTAGTCGCAACGTTCATCCGTCTTTCTCCTTTGTCTTGAAAAAGACATTTCCGATCACCGTCAGCACCATCGTTATCACAAAGATCAGCACACCCAGCGAACAGGCATACCCGAATTCCGAGTAATCGATGCCCATTTTATAGATATAGAATCCGGGCACCATCGCCGCGTTTCCGTTCTGTAAAATCAGCTGCATGTTGTAATTCTGTATGCCTCCGATCACGCCCGTGATCAGGAAATACTTGATCTGCCCTTTCATCAACGGGAGATCGATCGCAAAAATCCGCCCGAAGGAAGATAGTCCGTCCAGCTTGGAAGCCTCCACGACCGAAACATTGATACCTTGCAGGCCCGCCAGATAAATCAGGAACGAAGTGCCGCCCATAAACGGAAAACCGGTCAGGATGATCGTGAGTTTGATCGTATCCGGAGAACTGTACCACTGCGATCCGGACAAGCCGAACGCATGAAGTATGGAGTTGACGACCCCTTCCGTTGCCGCAGATTCGGGCAGAAAAATGACTTTTTCCCAAACCAGGACACTGACAACGCTCGGTACGACACAGATGAGCATAAAACAGTAGCGCAGCGCCGAAGAGAGCTTTTCACTCTTCATGTTGTAAAGCATTTCGGATAAGGACAACGCCCCGATATTGCCCAGAAGCAGTCCGCATACCGTAAAAAGAATGACATTGCCGAACGACTCCCAGAAGGCGGTATCTTCAAACAAACGGATATAATTTTCCAGTCCCGTGAATGTGATCGTCTGATAGACACCCCAGTCCGTAAACGAATAGACGATCGCCCAGATCTGCGGGATATAACAGAACATCACCAGCAGTACAAAGGCGGGCAACAGCCAGATCAGACCATGAATCTGGTATTTTTTAAACAGAAACTTGCGAAGAGACCGCTTCGGCGCCGCAGTATTCTCGGCCGCTTCTGCCTGTATCTCTCCCGTATCCACGTTTTCACCGATGCCTGTACGCATATTCTCCTCGCATTACCATTTCGAAGTGTCCCATTTATTCAATGTGGTCAGCTTGTTCTGCGCACTGTCCAGCCCGTTCATGACCGCATTGATAAATTGCTCTTTGTCCCCTTTTGCATTCGCGGAAGTGTTTCCGTAAAGATAATTGTGGTAGGCCACATAAAATGCGTCATAATACGCTTTCGTGAGCGTACCCGAAGGATTGAAACATCCCCATTTGAACATATTTTCGTTGGCGCTGTCCGTTTCGTATTGTTCCATCAGCGGCTCAAAATAACCGTGTTTGCCCGCTCCGTTTCCCGAAAGCGGAACCGCTACGCCCTTATCGTTGATCATACGATCGTTGTTCTCTGCCGCCGTCAAAAACATCAGGAAATCCACACACGCATTGACCTTCTTCCTGTTTGTCTCCTCATCGGAAGAGGAATACGCATGATTCGTGATAAACCAGCTCGTGGATAATCCGCTCGACCCGCGGCGCACACCCGTTCCGTCCTCGACAAGATTCGTAGATTCACTGTCGATCAGCGGGAAACAGAATACGCCCGCTTCAAAATCCGCATTGGAGATCAGAAAGTCAATGTCGCTGCCGCCCGCTTCCACCATGATCGTCTGCTGCGAAAGGAATGTTTCCGTACAGGAATACGTGTTCGGATTGCCCGAATATTTGACTTTTTGCGCGGTCAGGTCCAGATATACGTCATAGATTTCCCCTTCGGGATCAAATATGCCCTTATCATACGCACGGATGATCTCTTCCGCATTCGCCGTACCGTTCCCGTCCACGTCTATCTCGTCCATGATCGACTGGAACAGGGTACTCTCCAACGTGATGTCCAGCCACATGTTCCCCCCGTTCGGACTGTAAGGATATACCTCCGGCGATTGCTGATGGATGCTCTCGATCGTGGCAACAAATTCCGCATACGTCTGCGGAACCGTCAGCCCGTGTTCCTCAAAATACGTCTTGTTGTAGACGATCCCCACAACGCTCCGCTCCATCGCCACATAGTAATAATGCCCGTCTACCGCCGGCTGAAGCTCCCCGTTGTAAATATCGATCCACTTTTCGCTCCCCTTCTCGCCTTCTTCCGAATAACGGTTGGCTATATCCAGATAATCGTCCAGCTGAGCATAATACCCCTTGTTGCAGTCCTCCGCCAACGCCGTGGGCACCTGGAAAAGAATATCCGGCGCACTCGCCGTGGATAACATGGGCAGTATGGAATCTCTCGACCCGTTATAAGACGTCTTGAGGATCTCGATCTTTACATTCGGATACAATTTCATGTATTCGTCCGCAAGCGTCTCCAGCGTGTTGTAAGGATACGGATTCGTAACCCCCTCTTCCATACTCGCTGTCGTATTATAGTTCGCCCATTGTCCTCCCCCGTCAACGGTGATCGTACATGCAAAGTCCGGGTCCGGTTCCAAAGAACCGTCGGCGATACCTCCCCCCTTGCCGGAAGGCGCACACGCAAACAGCGACATCCCGATTCCGCATACCATCAGCATCGACAGCACTGCCGTTCCTAACTTTTTCATCGCATCACTCCTTTGATTGTATTAAATGATATGTTTTATATGCTTAATAATATAAAACATATATCATTTATATCATAACATATATTTTATATTTGTCAATACCCTTTTAAAAATTTTTTGGTGAAATTTAAAGATTTCTTTATTTTATTATAAACCTATTGCAAAAAAGAATTATTTGTTATATAATTGATATATACATTAAAAGAAAGGAAGAGAAGATGCTAAACGATCAAAGCCAGCCTGTGTATTTATATGAAAAAACAGTAAATTATCTGGCTCGGGAAATACTGGAGCATATAAAGACGCCGAATTATCGTCTTCCCACGGAAATCGAACTTGCGAAGGCGCAGAACGTCAGCCGTATCACGGCAACAAAAGCCTACAAAGTGATCGAAGATATGGGACTGATCGTACGGATCAAGGGAAAAGGCACGTTTATTTCGCCGGACGCGACGGAACAGATGCTGGAGCCGCTGATCCACAAGGAAAAGAAATCGGCGACAAAAAAAATTGGTGTGATCATACCGCTCACGACCAGCCTGCATGTTCTGAAGATCATGGCAGGCATCATCGACGGGATCGAAGGATATGAACTGACCGTGGCTTCTTCCGAAATGTCGCTGGAAAAGGAACAGGATCTGATCCAGCAGTTTACCGTTAACGGTGCGGCAGGTCTGATCATTTACCCCATCGACAACGACATTTACAACAACACACTGCTCAGTCTTATGCTGAAAGATTTCCCCGTCGTCATGGTGGACCGCTACCTCAGCGGCCTGAATTTCAACTATATATCTTCCGATCACGAAAGAATGATCAAAGAAGGGCTCGAATACCTCATACGAAACGGAAACAGGGAGATCCTGTTTTTCAACGCCAACAAAAAATCTAACAGTTCTCTGATGTTGCGCCGAGAATATTATATCAACATTCTGCGGGAAAAGGAGATCAATCATACTTATTTCTATAGTTTTGACGGAAATCTGGATGCGACTTCCATGATGTTCGTCGAACCCTTCCGAAAATATCTCGAAGAAAATCCGACGCTGACGGCGATCATCACCGCTGATTTTGCCAGCAGTATGCACCTGATGAAGATCATGAACGTCCTGCACCTGCGTTCTCCCGAAAAATATGAAGTTATCTTCCTCGACCTGTACAACGACAACTTCGATAATTTCTACGAACATCCCACTTTTATCGAACAGAACAGCGTCCGGATCGGTTATGAAGCGGCAAAAATGATCCAACGCCATATAGAACAGTCTTCTCTGCCGAAAGAAAAAGTCGTGATCCCCATCCAGTTGGTCAAAGGCTGTTCCACAAAATAAATTTTGCGGAACATTTTTGATTTGCCGGGATCGCTCCGACCATTTAAAACTTTTTCGTAAACCGAACTCTTACGGCATATTTTCAATTTGCCGATCTTAAAAAACAGGGGCGCGGGCTTTGCATTGCAAAGACCGGGCCCCTGTTTTTGTTTCGGCATACAAAACTTCAGTGCGCGACGGCATACGAAATTTCAGTGCGCGACGGCGGATGCCCTTCGCGTTCGGCACAATTCGACGCAAGACGATTCAAAAGCCGAAACGCACCGAAACGCAATCGACCCCGAAACGCAAAAAATTGTATTCGGGAACAAACGTGTCCTGATTTTCTCCCGGATTTGTATACGAATCGGCAAAACCCCTTTCGCCCGAAAAACATTCCGGCGCCGCGATCGCAGGGTCGCCCTTATAATGATGGAACGGCCCGAAAAGGTTGCGAAGATTCCCGTAATAGAGGATCTCGGCGATATTTTCGCCTCGTTTTATATATTTCGAAACATCGCACACATAGGGAGCCGCAGCGATCGTACCGACCGCTTCGCCGTTCACGGAAACCGCCGCCGCAGACGCATGCAGACCGCGCAGGCAGATCTCGGCACGTTTCACCCCTTCCCGCACTTCAAAGCGATACCGCACGCGGATATTGCCCGCATAGAACGGAGCCCCTTGCGTAAAATCGTTTCCGTCCGGCACAGCCGCCTCTTTCAGACAAAACGGCCCTTCGGCACTGTACCAGCGCGCCCCTGCGTTGCGATATTGCCGTCCCCCGTCCGTAACAGTGAAATCGCCGAGCAAAATCAGATTTTCCACAGCTTTCGGAAAACTGAAAATATTTTTCAATGTCTCGAACGATTCCTCTCCGATCCCGCCCGACCGTGCCAGATTCAGCCGCACCGTCGCAATATTTTCCCCTTTTTGTACTGCCTCGGAGGCATCGAATCTCGGAATATGACGGTCAAACGCCCAACCCGTTTTTTGCAAAGCGACATCGTTGAGCCGCAACTCGTCATCTTTTCCGATCTCAGCACAGATCTGCAGGTTTTCGGGTACAAAATCCGCGTAGAAACGGTAATGCAGCACACAGCTTTTCCCGTTCGCAAAAATTTTTTTCCGCAATCTGTCCGCCGTATCTTCGGCAGAAAAACCGTCCGACGTACAGAAAATCCGATCCAACACCAGCGCATTTTCGCTTTCACACACAACGCCGACCGATATCAGTCTTTCTTCTGCCCAACGTGATTCTTCCGGCTGCGCCGTCACACCCGGCTCGAAGACAAACTCTGCATACCCTCGGCGCGGGAGCGTGATTTCGGCATACGTCTTTCCTTTGCTTCTTCGGCACGGAATCCTGCGACAGGCCGCCGCACCGCCCATACGCACACTAACCGAACCGTTGCCTTCCCATTCCGCCGCCAAACTCCTTTCCGATGTCAGGTCGGTATTCACGACAAACGCAAAAAGTTTATTCCCCTCCGCGCGCAGAGAAACGGTCAGATTTTCCGCCGTAGTACCCTCGTTTGTTTCCATCAGGCGCAATTTTCTTGCATATCCGATATATTCAAATGCCTTGCGCAGATAGCCTGCCCTGTTCGCCACAGGCTGAAAGCGCGCGTAAATCCTGCCCGGTTCACCGCTTTTCTGTCCGTCCAGCAACACGGGCGGTTCTCCTATGAAAAATACCGTCCCGCCGCCTGCCGCGAACGCGGCCGCCAGCCGCAAAGTATTGCTTTCGACCGACCGCATATAAGGCAGGATGAGAACGGAAAACGCCGCCGTCCCCTTCCGTATTTTTCCGTCGGCTGCCGACGCATCCGACAAAAAACTTTCATCCGCTATCTCAAAAGGTATCTGCGCGGCAAGAAGACTTTCGGCCGTCAGGCGGAACTGAGACGAAACCATTCTTTGCTCCGCACTCTCCAGACGGCAGATCTTTGCCCCGCCCAACGCCGAAACAAGCAAGACATCCGCAACGCTTTTTCCTTTGCTCACAAAGCGATTGATCCTGCCGATTTCTTCCGATAAAGCCGGCATTGCCGCAAAACAAGGCTGCTGGTAGGAAAAAGCAGGAGGATAATCCCTTTTTGCACCGCCTTCCAGTGTAAATGCGGATAAATGCAGACAGCAAAAATTAATGCCCATCGACGCCTGATACGCCCAGATGTGCAGCAGTTCGCCGAAAGAAACACCGTACCCTGCCCCTCCGAAACTTTCGGACAGAACATACGGCTTTCCGAAAAGATCGCGCACCGAACCGAGCTGTTTCACAAGGATGGGAGAATTATAGCGGCGTCCCAGATGATCTATGCCGGGCATCGACATTTCCGCATAATGACGCATGACGCCGCCCGTTACCGAAGGCTGATAACATAACCCGTCTTCACAGGGGAAATGACCCGTAAAAAGCAATCCGTGGCGTTCGCACCAACGGTTGATCTTCCTTGTAAAATTCTCTACAAACAGCTCCTGCACGGTATCGAAATAATCGCGACGGAATTTTTCCGCGCCTTTTGCATCGGCAAAAAGTTTGTACAGGTGCGGGACTAAGGCATACCCGCGCCGCTTTTCAAACTCGGCAGGCAGTATTTCGCTGTACGGCCCTCCCGCATTGTCCAGCTGCGGTTCGTCCGTAAAAACGCCGCGTATCACGTTCCCGAAATATTTTCCGTATCTCGCGGCGTATTTTTCATGCGTTTCCTGCAAAAACGCTTCCGTCACCTTTGCATTCAACAGATCGACATATCCGCTTTCATTCATCACCGACAAAACATTCTTGCCCGAACGGATCACCGAAGCCGCACCTTTCCGTCTTCCCGGCCGCAGACGCTTCATCTGGTATTCGGCACCTTTTCCGTTCACCATACCGCCCGCAAAGCCGCTCGGCCATCCGTTTTCATCGTAGATCCAGACATCCAGCCCGCAACGCTCCGCTTCTTCAACCGCCGCATCAAAACATCGGAACCACTCTTCTTTCATGTATTCGCATTTCAGCCCGCCCCGCGCATGCACAAAAAAACCTCCCAGCCCCGCCGAAGCAAATCCGCGCACCTGATCGCGTACCTCTTCTGCCGTGATCCGCCCGTTCCAGGACCAGAATGCCGTCGGTTTATAAAAATGCAAGCCTTCTTCCATTCTTTCTCTCCAAAATATCCGATTCAAAAACTTCTCCGTCTTTCGCAATGATCGTACGGAATTGTCCCGCTCCCAGCGTTACGGCAAACCGTTTTCCGTTCAGTTCCACTTCCGCTTTCTGCTCCGTTTCGGAAGCATTGAACAGCCGCAAGACATACCCGTCTTCGTCTTCCGTCCTTTTCAGCGCAGAAAGCGATACAGCATCGTTGGAAATTTTCAAAAACTCCTGCGCTTGCGAACTTCCCCCGCCCAAAGGAAAACAATTCATGCAATACGGAGGCTGATGCGCAAAAACGCTTATTTTCTCCATCACGGTAAATTCCGTTCCTTTCTCGCACGGCACAAGGATCAGACGGAAATCCCTCTCGCCTTGCTCCATCCGATCGGAATACCTGTCCGCAGGCAGGATTTTCCGCCCCTCAAACGGATGCGCACAATACCCCGCCGCACGCATGAGCGTCAGTTCGAAGCCCCGTTCCCTCGCATAACCGCCGTAATTTCCGAACTTAACGATTCCCAGCGAAACATTTTCGCCGCGCATCAACACCCAATCCTGCGATACGCTCTCCCTTCCGTACGGCAGCCGCATGACTCCGTACATCGTCTTTCCGAAACTCTGCTGCGTTCCCGCAAACGGTACATCCAGACGATATTTCACATCTTTTTCCGCATTGAAAAGCCGGATCCTGATCTCTATGCCTTCATCCGTTTCCGAAAGAACATAACGCATGACGGCATAACTGTTCCGATAAACAAGGATCTGTTCGATCACCGTGCGGACTTTTCCGTGCTCGATCACTCTGACCGGCGCGATCGGCCCGTCCAGACCGCAGATTTTCCCCGCCTGCTCCGCACTTGCCGGCATAAACATGCCGATCTCCCGATTATGGGAATCAAAATCAAACCCCCAGGAATCGCATACGTCTTCATAACAGCGCAATACAATGTTTCCGCCCAAAATTTCGCGACCCCTGTACCGCAAAGACAAAACTTTGCCGTCGGTCGGATCCATCTCAAAAATTCTGTCCCCCGCCCTGAATTCATACGAGCCGCAGCCGACCGTTTCCTTACGGGGCATAAATTTCAGATACAGGGAATAACGCGCTGTGCCAAACGGCGATAATTCCGCATGAAAAGATATCCTCTTCCGCCAATCAATCGGCACGTTGCTGTATTCTTTCTCCAACTGACATTCCACACGCTTTCCTTCACGATACAGTTCAGGAATATAGGCAAAATCCGGATTTCGGTTCTGATCGGGCAACATAAATTCACAGACAATGTCCGAACTGATCGAAAACGGATGCGGATTGTAAACAAGAATCGGAAACTCTCCCTGCCCTGCTTTCGGCTGCGAAAGCGTCAGAAAAAGAAAAGAATCCAGCTTTACCCTCTCCGCGATCTCTGTTCCGTGCGCTGCCTGCCGCAGGACTTGCTCTTCCACCGGTCGGATCCCGCTCCCCGGCAACGCATCATGAAATTCC
>USSJ01000005.1 GCA_900557285.1 uncultured Clostridia bacterium
GGGCAGGAAATTCTGAAGAGCCTGAGCCCCGCGCAGCAGGTCATCAAGATCGTCAACGAAGAGCTGATCGCGCTGATGGGCAGTTCCAACGCAAAGCTGGAAGTTGCCAGCAAACCACCCACGGTCATTATGATGTGCGGTTTGCAGGGCGCGGGCAAGACGACGCTGTGCGGCAAGCTCGCCATGCTTTTGAAAAAACAGGGCAAAAAACCGCTTTTGGTCGCGGGCGATATTTATCGTCCTGCGGCAATCAACCAGCTGCAGGTCGTAGGCGGAAAGGCGGGCGTGCCTGTCTTTGAAAAGGGTACGCAAAACCCTGTCAAGACCGCGAAACAGGCGATCGAGCAGGCGCGCTCGATGGGCAATGACGTCGTGATCATCGATACGGCGGGCCGACTGCACATCGACGAAACGCTGATGCAGGAACTGGAAAACATCAAAAACGAAGTGCATCCGAACGAAATTTTGCTCACGGTCGATTCCATGACGGGTCAGGATGCGGTTAATGTGGCGGAAACGTTCAATAAACGTCTGGACGTTACGGGCGTTATTCTGACCAAGCTGGACGGCGATACGCGCGGCGGCGCATGCCTTTCCATCAAAGCGGTTACGGGCAAGCCCATCAAGTTTATCGGCGTGGGCGAAAGGCTGACCGATCTCGAGCCGTTTTATCCCGACCGCATGGCGTCAAGGATTTTGGGCATGGGCGATGTCCTCTCGCTCATCGAAAAGGCGCAGGAAGCGGTTACCGAGGAGCAGGCGAAAAAGCTGGAGAAAAAATTGCGCGAGGCATCGTTCACGTTGGAAGATTATCTCACGCAGTTCGAATCTTTGAAAAAAATGGGCGGCATCGCGTCGGTCATGGGCATGATGCCGGGCATGAGCAAGCTCAAGATCAAGGAAAGCGACTTTGACGAAAAGAAGATCGAGCGCATCAAAGCGATCATCCTTTCCATGACTATGAAAGAGCGCGAAAAACCCGAGATCATCAACTCTTCCCGCAAACGCCGCATCGCTCTCGGTTCGGGAACAAATGTGCAGGAAGTCAATCAGCTCTTAAAACAGTTCGAACAGACCAAGCTGATGATGAAACAGTTCAAAAACGGGAAACGCCTTCCGTTCATGCGCTGACAGACTGCTTCACTTAAAATCTTTTAAAAAAGTACGGCTGTCAAGTAAAAATACTTGACAGCCGTGTTTTGTTTCGGTATAATAGGGCGGTAAACGGTATGAAGCCGTAAAAAGGAAGAAAAAACATTTCTGAAAGGAGATTGAATTATGGCAGTCAAAATGAGACTTACGAGGCTGGGCGACAAGAAGAGCCCGTTCTATCGTATTGTTGTTGTGGACGGAAGAAAGGCTCGTGACGGCGAGTATATCGAAAAGATCGGGCATTACAATCCGACGGTGCAGCCGGAAGACATCGTGATCGATGCGGACAAGGCGAAAGACTGGCTTTCGAAGGGCGTACAGCCGACGGAAACGGTAAAAACGCTGCTGATCCGTCAGGGTATCATCGAAAAACCCGCAAAACTTTCCGCACCCAGGACGAAGACCAGAAAGAAGAAGTAATCTGAGCGGGGGACATGAAAATGCTGGAACTGGTCAAATACGTTGTAGAGCAGTTTGCCGAGTTTAAAGACAAGGTCGAGTACCGAGTGGAAGAGAAGGACGGCGCGACGGAGATCACGGTTCTCCTCGAAGAATCGGACATGGGCAAAGTCATCGGCAAGCAGGGCAAGATCGCAAAGGCGCTGCGTACGCTCGTTCGCTGCGCGTCGGCGAAGGAAGGCAAGAAATACAACATTGAAATCAAGGAAAAGGAAAAAGCCGCGGAATAATTTTTGCGGATGATCCGAACGGAATGAGGGAAAAATCGCGGCAGACGAACGGTTTTTCCTTCTTTTGTTTTACGCGGAGGGTTTATGCAGGAAAAAATAGTCATCGGTGAAATACTCAAGCCGCAGGGCATACGCGGCGAAATCAAAATAAAAGCGCTTTTGGACGAGCTTTCGCAGATCAAGAAATTCCGTAAAGTTTATGTAGACGGAGTCGAATACAAAGTTTTGTCCGCGAGGTTTGATGCGTCGGCAGGGTATCTGGCGCTGAGCGGCATTGCCGATCGGAATGCGGCGGAACTTTTGCGCGGAAAACAGATCGAAGCCCTGCGTTCGGATGCTCCCGCTCTGCAGGAAGGCAGGTATTACATCGTGGATATGATCGGCTGCACAGTATACACGGAAACGGGGGTACGTCTTGGCAAAATTGAGGACGTTCTGCCCGCGCACACGGATGTTTACGTCCTGCGCGACGGGGAAAAAGAATGGATGTTCCCCGCGGCGGAAGGGGTCGTTGCGGACGTGGATGTGGAAAACAAGAAAATCACGGTAAACGAAGCCAGATTTCTGCAGGTCGCGGTGGAGCAATGAGCATGAAAATCGATATTTTGACGCTTTTTCCCGAGATGTTTGCGGCGATGCAGGCAAGTATTCTCGGCAGGGCGCAGAAAGAGAAAAAGATCGAGATCAATATCGTGAACATACGCGATTATACCCAGGACAAGCATCTCAAGTGCGACGATTATCCTTTCGGCGGCGGCGCGGGCATGGTGATGACGGCGCAGCCTATCGGTTCGGCGATCGAGGCTTTGGATCCCGATCACAAAGCGCGGCGCATTTATATGTCCCCGAAAGGGCAGACGTTTCGCCAGCAGAAAGTTTTTGAACTGTTGGAGTATGAACACCTGATTCTGTTGTGCGGACATTACGAGGGCGTGGATCAGCGCGCGATCGATCTGTTTATCGACGAGGAGATCAGCATCGGCGATTATGTGCTGACGGGCGGCGAATTGCCTGCGATGGTCGTTGCCGACTGCGTGGCGCGGTATGTGGACGGCGTGATCAATACTTCGTCGCTGGTGCAGGAAAGTTTTTCGGAGAATGCGCTCGAATATCCGCAGTACACCCGCCCCGTGGAGTATCGCGGCTTGACCGTCCCCGAAGTCTTGCGCAGCGGCAACCATGCCGAAATCGACAAATGGCGCAGGGAACAGTCGGAGAAGATTACGCGCGAAAAACGCCCCGACCTTTTAGGAGAAAAACAAGAGTTCTGAACTTGTTCCCCTATGTTTCAAAGTTTTGCCAAAAGGTAATGACACATGGCGGAACAGTTGCTTTTCAGATGGCTGGAAACGGTAAAAGCGCTGAAAAGGAAGGGGCGCAAGGAGCATGAGAGTACGGAAAAGGGACAGAGTCTGTCACTGTTTTGCTGGAACGTATACCGAAAAAACGCACGGAGGAGGCATATGAAACACATACAATGGTTTCCGGGACACATGACCAAAGCGATGCGCATGATGGAAGAGAGCGCGGCGCTTGTGGACGGAGTTCTGGTGGTGCTCGACGCACGTGCGCCCGTTGCGACGCGCAACAAAAATCTGAATAAATTATTCGGCAATAAGCCGGTTTTGTATCTTCTGAACAAGTCGGATCTTGCGGATGAGAAAAAGACGGACGCTTTTTTGGCGGCGTTTGCGCGGCAGGGTGCGGCGGCGCTTGCCTGTACGGCTTCGCGTGCGGGTACGGCGCAGAAGATCGCGGCAAAATTGCCCTCTCTTTTGAAGGAAAAGTTAGAAAAAGACGCGCAAAAAGGAATCGTGCGTCCTTTGCGGCTGATGGTTTGCGGCATTCCGAACACGGGCAAAAGCACGGTCATCAACGCGCTGAGCGGAGAAAAGCGCGCCGTTACGGGCGATAAAGCGGGGGTCACGCGCGGCAAACAGTGGATCCGCTGTGCGGGGTTCGAACTTCTCGACACTCCCGGTACGATGCCTCCCGCCTTTGAAAATCAGGAACTTGCCAGGCATCTCGCGTACATCGGCAGCATCAACGACGATATTCTCGACCTCGACGATATCGCGCTGGAGCTTTTGCGCGAAATTGCGGCAACGTATCCGCAATTTCTGAGCGAACGGTATGGCATTACCGATTTTTCAACGCCTCTTGCCATGTACGAGGACGTCTGCCGCAGGCGCGGTTTTGTTCTGCGCGGCGGCGAATTCGATTACGAGCGCGGCGCAAAAGCGATCCTCGACGATTTTCGCAAGGGCAGAACGGGCAGGATCACGCTGGAAGACGCGTCGGAGCTCAGTCTGTCCTGAATACCCCTTCTTACGGCGAGAAGAAAGGCTTTGCAAGCGCTAACGTTTTCAAATACACGGTTTATAAAAAAGCAACAGGATATTAAAAGGCAAAAAGGCGGTACGGCGGGCGGTTTTATCGGGCGTGATTACGGTCGCCGTGCAGCAATGAGGGGTAAAAACGAATGAAGAAAGAGAAGAGCCCGATCGATAAACTGTTTTACGAGCGGGAAATGATACAGCTGGGAGCGCAGTATATTGCAGGCGTAGACGAAGTGGGCAGAGGTCCGTTTGCGGGGCCTGTCGTCTGTGCGGCGGTGATTTTGCCGCTGGAGAAAAAGAATCTGATCGAAGGGATCGATGACAGCAAGAAACTGAAAGAAGGGGAGCGTGAGCGGCTGGCGGAACTGATCAAAGAGCGGGCGATCGCCTATAAGATCTGCGAAGTGGACAACAAAACGATCGACCGTATCAATATTTTGCAGGCGACGAAACTTTGCATGAAGCAGGCGGTGGAAGGGCTGGCGGTGGAGCCGGACGTCGTGTTTGTGGACGGGAATTTCAAGATCGACATTTCGCTTCCGCAGCAGACGCTGATCAAAGGGGATGCGCTTTCCTATTCGATCGGCGCGGCGAGCATTCTGGCGAAGGTATATCGGGACAGGCTGATGTGCGAGTTTGACAAGATATATCCGCAATACGGGTTTGCACAGCACAAGGGGTACGGTACGAAAATGCACCGCGACGCGATCAGGGAGTACGGATTATGCGAAATTCACCGCAGGACGTTCATAAAAAATTACTCGGAAAAGCCGGAGAAAGACGGGCAGTAATGTATCTGAAAGAGCAAGGGTATAAAATTTTAAAGACAAATTACAAGACGCCGTTCGGAGAAGCGGACATTGTGGCGCGCGACGGCGACTCGGTAGTTTTTTGCGAGGTAAAAACGCGGCAGAGCGATGTATTCGGCACGCCGGCGGAAGCGGTGGATTTTCACAAGAGAAAACGCTATATCAATATAGCGCGCGCGTTTTTGGCACGCATGGGTGATGTGAATGTCCGATTTGACGTTCTGGAAGTGACGGAAGAAGGGATCAACCACATTGTTTCCGCGTTTGAAGCGTGAAAAACAGAATTCTGTAAAATATTTTGCGGTTTACGCATAAAAAAGGTTGCGCAGATCGCGCAAATATGATAAAATAGCAAAAGACTTCGGGCGGTCCTCTGGCAAAAACGGCTACGAACGCTTCGTAATATGGAGGTAAAGTCGATGAAAGGTTTGATTGAAGCAATCGAAAAAGAGAATCTGAAAGACAGCGTTCCCGCTTTCAACGTAGGCGACACCGTAAAAGTAAGCGTGAAAGTCGTCGAAGGAACGCGTGAAAGATTGCAGGCGTTCGAAGGCGTGGTCATCGCCAAGAAGAACGGCGGGATCCGTGAAACGTTCACGGTTCGCAGGTTGTCCTACGGTGTAGGCGTGGAGCGTACGTTCCCCGTGCATTCCCCGAAAATTGCGGACATCACCGTGATCCGTAAAGGTCAGGTCCGCAGGGCAAAACTTTACTATCTGCGCGGCAGAACGGGTAAAGCTGCTAAAATCAAGGAAATTCGTTAAACGAAAAAGCGACAAGCGCTCCGCACATTGTGCGGAGCGCTTTCCTTTACTATTTCAGGTTGCCTTATCTGCGTTTCAGGTGTTTTCAAATGCGGTACGCAAAACTGCTTTTTCCGAATTTTGAATGCGCACAACAACGAACCGTACAAACAAAATTCAGATATAGTGTTGTCAAAGCATTCCATGCCGTAAACCGTTGTAAACATAGGCTTAGCGGCAAAGCATAGGCAGTAAAATATGGTACTGTAAATAGGATGAAGGCATTGACAGGAAGCAAATAGTATCATATAATGAATACAGGGCTTTGCAGAAAAATGTGTAAATTAAGAGGGGGCGGAGAAAATGAAAAAATTTCTTTGTGTTTTGTTGGCTATAAGTTTTGTATTTTTATTGGCGGCTTGTGGCGGTCGTCCCGAGCGGGGAAATACGACAGGCGGTGATACAGAGCAGACGGAAAAAGACCCGGAAGGGGAGAAGGATCCGGACGGGGAAGACGGGCCGTCGAATGAGGGAGAGACTGTGCAGTTGAGTGCGCAGATGTTTGACAATGCGCGTGTAGAGCTGGACGGAGCGGAAAATATCGGGATCATTGTGGAAGAGGAAGAAGATCCCGTAATGACGGATTTGGTAACAGAGCGCAGTTATATCGTAAGTTTTAACGACGATGGGTCGTTTGATAAGATCACCTTTGTGTTTACGACGACGGAAGAAAACGGCGACGGTACATACGAAGTGACGCAGGAGCAGATCGAAGGGAACCCGGTCAAATTATATGTAACGGACGCTTTTATCTTTTTGGCGTACGCAAAGAATATATTTTACACGCAAAGCGAGAGAGAGGATCCCTTTTACAATCGTATATACGAATACAATGAAGAGAATTTTGTCATAGAGCGTGAAAGCGGGAAGCTGTATCCGATGGAGGCGGCAGGCAGTTACATGGTGCTTTCGGATACGATTATCAGGAGCACGGGGGTAGCGGATTCCGACTTTTATTCTTTGAAAACGGAAGACGGGGTGTTGAAGATCACGGATCTGATGCCCAACAAAAACATATTTGTCGACGGGGCTTGGGAAGACAAATTCGGGAATATTTACGTGCAGAACGATACGAGCGAGAGCAGGGACGGAAATATTATATATTGTAAGCAAAGCGTCACGATCGGTGACGACGGGTATGCCTATGTTTTGGGGAATGGGCGGTATATGAATGAAATAGGCGGCACGATGACCATCGAGCGTTACGGCAAAGACGGGAAGAAAGAGGAAAATTGGTCTGCAAATACGATCATTGAAACGGATAAGAGCTACAATGATGAAGTATCGTATCTGGTATTGACAGGGGATGAAATTTTTTCGTTTGGAAGCGGCTGGCAGGGAAACGAATATGACTGGTATGGCAAGCGTACGGGAGTCGGCACGTATCGGTCGGTTGCGTATCATTCCCATTATTTCGGGGTTGCTTTTCTTTCGACGGATATGCTGATCGCAAAGACGTTCGACGGGCAGGTCTGGTATTATGAATTGCTTTCGGAAAAGAATGTCAAATATAATTATGACGGCGATCGGCTCGAATCGTATGCCAACCAAGGTATGGTCATGGAGAGCGGCGACCTGTATGCCGACGAAAGCGGCGTATTTATAAAGATAGAAGAAGTGCAGGGTACGACTGTCTACAAATTGGAGCAGGTGACGGGATCGGACGGACGGCCGTCGGTGGAGGCGAAGCTGTATAAAGAGATTGAATATCAGGCGGACGTCATTACGATCCAGCCTCTGAATTAAAAGAGTGGGAATCGTCTTTCGGTGCGAAAAAGAAAGCGGCGGCGTTTGCTTGACAAACGCCGCCGCTTGTGTTAAGGTAAGAAAAAAGATTGCGTTTTGCCGCCGGGTAAGCGTAAGCGTCGGGATTTATGTCGTCAGGCCTTAGCAGACATAAAATTGCCGGCGCATTTTTTATGGGCGATAAGGTTTTTCGGCGGTATAAAACATGTATCGGAGAACTTTTTTGGGCGTACATTTTACGGCGGTTCGGAAAAGGGCCGGTTGAGAGGCAGAGAATGAAAAAACTTGCGAAAGAGTTTTCAAGATATGCTCTTTTGAGCGTATTGGGAATGATAGGGGTGTCCTGTTATATTCTGGCGGATACTTTTTTTGTGGCGCAGGGCTTGGGTACAAACGGCCTTGCGGCACTGAATCTGGCGATCCCCGTCTATAACCTGATCAACGGCACGGCGCTCATGCTGGGGATCGGCGGAGCGACCAGGTAATCCGTCTATAAAACGCAGGGCGACGATCGGAATGCCTGGCGCGTCTTTACAAATACCGTATATCTTGCGGCGTGTTTTTCTGTTCTATATATAATGGCGGGGTGTTTTGCATCGGGAGGCTTGGCGCGGCTTCTCGGTGCCGATGCGCAGACTTTTTCGATGACGCAGATCTATCTGCGGGTGCTGCTTTTGTTTTCGCCCGCCTTTCTTTTCAACACCGTGCTGATGTGTTTTGTCCGCAACGACGGCGCGCCGCATACCGCCATGTTTGCCACCGTGTCGGGAAGTCTTGCCAACATCCTGCTCGACTATATCTTTATATTTCCCTGCGGCATGGGAATGCTCGGCGCGGTGCTTGCGACGGGTTTTGCGCCCGTGATCGGGCTGGGCTTTTCCGCGTCGCACATCCTTCGCGGAAAAAACGGGTTTCGTTTTTTGCCGAAGGGCGCTTCGCTTCGCCTGATGCGCTGTAATTTCACGCTCGGATTTCCCGCGCTCGTCGAACAGCTCTCTTCCGCCGTCGCGATCCTCGTGTTCAACTTTCTGTTTTTGCGGATCGCCGGCAATACGGGCGTGGCGGCATACGGCGTCATTGCCAATATCTCTTTGGTCGTGCTTTCGGTCTTCAACGGCATCTCGCAGGGCGTACAGCCGCTTTTCAGCCGTTCGCGCGCGAGTGCGGACACCCTTTCCGAACGGGCTTTGCTGAAAATGTCTGTGCTCTGCACCGCGGTATTTGCGGTTGCCGCGTATCTGTTGTTGTTTGTCTTTGCGCTGCCCGTCACGCAGATTTTTAACAAAGAGAAGTCCGAGTTGCTCTGCGAAATGGCGGTGCGCGGTTTGAAACTGTATTTTCTTGCCGCGCCGTTTGCGGGGCTGAACATCCTGTTCTGTTCTTATTTTGCGGCGACCGAAACGCCGCTGCCCGCGCATATTTTATCGCTTTTGCGCGGATTTGCCGTCCTGATCCCGACGGCGTTTCTGCTGGCGGCGCTTTGGGGCGAAACGGGTGTATGGCTCGCTTTTCCCGTGACCGAATTTCTGGTCTGTATCGCCGCGCTGGCGGCTTATGCAGTCTTGTCGCGGAAGGGAAAAAAGATCAAGAGGAAAATCCTGCCGTCGAATAAGAACGGCGGGATTTTCCTGCGGAGGAAGGGAATTTTTCGGGATACGGACGGCGAGCGGAAAAAGAAAAAAACGGAAAGGGGAAGGCTTGTCCGTATTTTTTGCGTCAGAGAGGGCAAAAGGGGTTTACAGATAAATAATTTTGCGTTATAATAGAATATAGCTCATCCTGTCACAAAAGCAGGGTGGGGGATTTCAAGGAAACAGGTGACAGAATATGCAGATGGAAAGACATACCCGATTACAGAATCTGAAAGAGCGTGTGCGGCGGATTTCCGTATTCGGGAAAGCGGCAATTGTTCTGGTGCTGGTATTTTTGATCGTGAGTGCCTGCACGATCGGCGGATTTACGGGAGCAGGCCGTTCTTATTATATGGCGGCGGATTCCAATGTCGTGTTTTATCTGGATTATCAGGACGGAGCGAAGCTGGACAGAGTATATCTGAATGTCGGGAGCGTATACGGGGAAGTCGGGAAAGATATTTCGGTGGAATTCCGGTATGCGTCCAAGTCATCCTCATCGGAGCCTACGTTCAGCAGCTCGACGTTGGGAACGGTCAAACTCGGCAACGTTTACGTTTCGGATGCGGAGAGCACGAAAGGCACGAATTACGACTGGGTGAAAGTATTCGATCTGACGGAATCCGGCAGGTCGCTGAGCACGAGTTATTGCTTGATCCGTCTGACCGTAAAAACGGAGATGCTGGTCAACGAAGTCGTGTTTGTGGATGCGGAAGGGAACATTATACCCGCGTATGTGACGGAAAAGAGCGTAAAATCATTCTTCACGGATACGCAGTGGCCGTATTACCGCGATCTGTTCACGAAGAACGACAATACAAAGGAATACGGGAAAGCGGGCGATCCGACGCGGCTGACGGACGCGCAGGACAATTATGCGGACGGAAACACGGCGTATACGGATTTCACGCAGGATGAAAAATACACGCTGATGCAGATCGACGATATCTTGCTGGGCCGTATGGTGGTGGAAGGGACATTCCATGCGCAGACGGATTTCGGGTCGTTTGCGGTGCTGCTGCCCATGCTGGGTACGCTGATTTTCGGGGCAAGCCCGTTCGGTTTAAGAATATTCTCGGTGCTTTGCACGACGGCGATGATCGTCTTTGTGTACTTATTGGGCAAGCGCCTGTTCAAGAGCAGCGGATTCGGATTCATGTTTGCGTGTTTTGCGGCGCTGGGCGGTCTGGCGCTCACGGTGGGCAGGCTGGGGCTTGCATATCCCATGATCGCGCTGTTTGCGGTGGCGGCATATTATTTCATGTTCCGCTTTTACGAGGACGGGATTTCCAAGGAACGTCCTGTTAAATCCGCGGCGAACGTTTTAGTTTCCGGTATCTTTTTTGCGTTTGCGTTTGCGACCGATCCGAAAGCGGTATTTGCATTGATCGGGCTGGCGGCGCTGTTCATTGTCGGCTGGGTGCGTATCCACAGACAGGGCAAGGCGGAACTTGCGGCGGTGCGGAAGGCGGCTTTGGATAAGAATGCGTCATCAAATTCGGAAGAAGACATGCTGAAAAACCTGCAGGAAAGCGAACAGCAGGAACGCCTGATCCGCATGGAAAACGGATATTCGACGCGGATCTTGTGGCTGTTTTTCCTCGTTTCGTTCATTGTGGCGACGGTATTCATCACGGTGCTTTCGGCGATCCCTTCTTATTTTACCTATGTAAAACTGTACGACGCAAACCCTGCGGTGCCGACGATCGGCATTTTCGGGCTTGTCTGGGCGGCGGTGAAAGACAGCTTTACCCTCTCGAATATGACGGCGTTCACGTCGGCAAATGCGGTCAATCCGTTCGGTTGGTTCCTTTCGCTCAAAGGCGCCACGCTGTTCTCGTCGGGGAATGAGAGCGTCTATATCGCCATGAACGCGCAGATGAATCTTGCGTTGGCGATCACGTCGCTCATCGGTCTGATCTTTACGACCATTTACGTCATCTTATATTTTGCTACGGGCAAGACCAAGAGCGCCTATGCGTCTGCGCACACGCCGTACATTCTGAATGCGTATTTCCTGCTTCTGGCGGGGCTGGTAACGTCGCTTTTGCAGTATTTGTTTGCGGGCAGCACGAGTGCGGCAAACAGCTTGCTGTTCTCCGTATTCTATGCGGGATTCGCCGTATTGATGTTCTATACGGCGTATGTGCACGACACGGGGGCGCGGAAAAAACTTTTCGGCATCCCGATGAATACGACGCTGAAAGTAATGACGGGCGTATGTGTGGTTTACGCATTGATCTTTGTGCTTACCGTTCCGATGCTGTTCGGCATCCCGATCGCACCGCTTGCGGCGCAGATCTGCTTCGGCTGGACGACGTTTCTGAGCAACGGCATCTACAGACCGTAAATTCAATTAAAAATATCCGCGCACGCGTATGCGCGGTATTTTTACACCTTTTTTTAAAAAATACCGCGAAAAGCGCAATGTTCTTTGCAGTTTCGGGAATATTTCCTTGGCAAGCGTAAAATACATGGCGCGAAAAAACGTCGGCAAAAAGCGGGCGTAGTCAAAAAGCGTACGTCGGCAAAAAGCGTGCGATATTGCGGTTTCGGAAAGAAATATTTTTTGTTTGCATAAATTTGAAAAAGAGCGGCAAGGGAAAAGAACAAACGGCGGGAAGCCGAGGGGAGGCGGGAAATGTTATCCAAAGTCATGAGTTTTGCACTTTCGGGGCTGGACGGAATTCCGGTGGAAGTGGAAACGGACATCAACAACGGGCTTCCGTCCTATGAGTTGGTAGGGCTTGCGGATGCGGCGGTAAAAGAGAGCCGCGAGCGGGTGCGGTCGGCGCTGAAAAACAGCGGCCGAAAATTTCCGGCGCAGAAGATCACGGTAAATCTTGCTCCGGCCGATCTGAAAAAAGAGGGAAGCTGGTACGATCTTCCCATAGCGGTGGGAATTCTGAAAGCGACGGGCCAGCTGCAGGGCGCGGATACGGGCAGGACGGTGTTTTTAGGCGAGCTTGCACTGGACGGAAGCCTGCGGCCGGTAACGGGTATTTTGCCGCTTTTGATCTCGGCGAAAGCGCGCGGCTACACCTCATTTATTTTGCCTGCGGGCAATGCGGAAGAAGCGGCGTATATCGAGGGGCTGGAAATTTACACGGCGGCCACGCTGACGCAGGTGGTGGATCACTTGAGCGGACTTTTGCGGCTTTCGCCGCTGGCGGCGAAAAAATACGAAGCGGCAAATCGCGGGCAGTATTCTTCCGATCTGGCGTTCGTGAAGGGGCAGGCGATCGCAAAGCGGGCGCTGGAAGTGGCTGTATCGGGCGGACACAATATTCTTCTGGTCGGGCCGCCCGGCGCGGGCAAGACGATGCTCGCGAGGTGTATTCCGACGATTATGCCCGACATGACGTTTGAAGAAGCGCTGGAAGTGACGAAGATCCATTCGGTGGCGGGGATCCTCGGGGAAGAAGGGATCGTGACCCTGCGCCCGTTCCGCACGCCGCACCATACAGCGACGACGGTATCTTTGTGCGGCGGCGGCACGCGCGCCGTAAAACCAGGGGAGATCAGTCTGGCGCATCACGGCGTGCTGTTTTTGGATGAGTTGCCCGAATACCACAGGAGCGCTCTGGAAGCGCTGCGTCAGCCGCTGGAAGACGGTTGCATTACCGTCACGCGGGCGGGAGGGGCGGTCACGTTCCCCGCAAATTTCATGCTCTGCGCGAGCATGAATCCGTGTCCCTGCGGCAATTACGGGAGTACGGACAAAGTGTGTACCTGTACGCCCGCCGCGATCCACAAGTATCGTTCGCGGCTGAGCGGGCCGCTTTTGGACCGTATCGATATTCAGGTGGAAGCGGATTCGGTAAAATACGACGATCTCGTAGCGGATACGGTGGAGGAAAGTTCGGAGATCGTCAAAAAACGGGTGGAACGTACGCGGGAAATTCAGCGGAAACGCTTTCAAGGGTTGCAGAAGATGACGAAAAACGCGGACATGGGCGAGCGTGAAATGCAGAAATTCTGCCGCCTTTCGCGCGAATGCGAAAACATTCTGCGCATGTCGTTCGAGCGTTTGAAACTTTCGGCACGCGCGCGGGCAAGGATCATCAAGGTTGCGCGCACGATCGCCGACATGGCGCAGAGCGAACAGATCGCGCCCGAACACATTCTGGAAGCGGTGTCCTACCGCAGTTATGAAAATTTTCAGTGACGGCAGGTCTTTTTCATGACATACACAAAAGAAGAAAGGGCGGTCATCTGCCTGGATTCGTTCGGGTTGGATTATTCCAGAAAGGCAAAGCTCTACAAACTGGCGCCTTCGGCGCAGGCGCTCTTTGAAAATTTCCGTAAATACCGTCCTGCGGTCGCTGAAACGGCGGGCGAAGAGACGGCCGGGGCGATGGAGCGTTCTTTGGCGGATCAGGAATATACGGACAGGCTGCTGCATATGTATTCGGAAAAGCGGATCGAGTGCGTTGCGTTCGTTTCAAAGAAGTACCCGGAGGAATTGCGGCAGATCTCCGATCCGCCGCTGGTGCTGTATTGCCGAGGCAATACAGATCTATTAACAGAGAGAAAATTTGCGATCGTTGGATCGCGGCACACGCTGCCGCAGGTGATGAAGCGTACGGAAGAATTTGCGGAAGGGCTTTCGACGGAGTTTGTGATCGTGACGGGCCTTGCGGACGGCGGTGACAGTGCGGCCCTTGGCGGTGCGCTGAAAAGCGGAAGGGTAATTTCCGTGCTGGCATACGGCTTCGATCATGTTTATCCGGGTTGCAACCGTGCATTGCTGGAAAGAGTGGAAGAAAAGGGGCTTGCCGTGAGCGAATATCTGCCGCAGGAAAAGCCGCTTCCGTATC
Source organism: uncultured Clostridia bacterium (assembly GCA_900557285.1). GTDB lineage: Bacteria > Bacillota > Clostridia > Christensenellales > Borkfalkiaceae > Borkfalkia. Next base: position 13,990 of record USSJ01000005.1, read on the forward strand.
ATTTTCCCATGCGCAACAGGATTATTGCGGGGCTGTCGGAGGGCGTGCTTGTCGTGAGCGGCGGGGAAAAGAGCGGTACGCGGATCACGGCAGCGAAGGCGTACGAATACGGGCGCGACGTGTTTGCGTTTCCCTATTCCATCGGGATTCCGTCGGGAGCAGGTTGCAATGCGCTGATCAAAGAATACGCAAAATTGACGGAAAATTTAGTTGACATTTACGCCGCTTTTGGTATAAACTTGACCGAAACGGAAAAAATTTCCTTGAGCGCGGCGGAGCAGGCGGTCTATGAAATTCTCAGGGAAGGGGAAGCGCATATCAGCGAGATCGCCCGAAAGAGCGGGCTCAGATTGCATGAAGTTCCGATCGTGCTGACCATGCTGGAAATGAAGAAACTGGCGGTATCCTGCGGCG
>USSJ01000006.1 GCA_900557285.1 uncultured Clostridia bacterium
TAAAGTATTTAATTTTATAACATATTTTAACGGATAGTTAAATTTAAACGCCAACGCACCGCATTCGCCACTTTTACAAATATCATTGATAACAGTACCAATTATATTCTCGCTTGGATATTGAGAAATATTTAAAAGCTCTTTTTTGGTTTTTTCCAATATCGGAACATAGTCATCATACATAAGGTCAAACACAGAATAGACCTTTGTTTTTACATTCTTTGTCTCGCTGCAATAATATTCATAATATTTAGATAAATCTCTTAAAATAGAACCTTCTTGGTTTAGCACCTCTTCACTGGCTAAAATGTATAATCGCTTTTTTGCCCTTGATATAGCAACGTTTATGAGGTTAGGATTATTTAAAAAGTCAATCTTCTCTTCATCATCATAGAATTTGATTTTGTTAGCGACAGTGGACAAAATAATGTAATCTTTTTCTTTACCTTGAAATTTATGTATGGTATCAATTACACAGCCACGGTTATCAAATCGGCTATTTAATAATGCTATTTGATTATTATAAGGCGCAATTATACCGGTTTGATTTGCAGGCAATTCATCGATTATCTCTTTTTCAATAATATCGACCTCTCTTTCATTCTGCCTATCTCTTTCAAAATGAGAACCGTGAGATATCAACGTCACTCCGTTGCCATCATTGTGAGCAGATCGAACAACCAGCTCTCCATTGTAAAATCTTTTATTGCAAAAGCCTGTAATTTGCGGATCGCATCTATAATGTTCGTTCAAAAGAGTTGAAACAACCCTTTTTTCTTTCTTTATTACACAACTTAAAATACTATTCTTTACATAATCAAAATACCCACTCAACTTATATTTATTAAAAATATTATTTAATTTAGGTACGAGTTGAGATTTTACAACGTGCGGTAGCTGCTTTTCATCACCGACCAAGACAACTTTTTTCGCCATAGAAAAAGCTATTACGGCACTTATCAAATCCACCTGGCTGGACTCATCAATAATAACGCAATCGTATAAGTAATTTTCACCAGAACAACTTCTTATTGCATGAGTAGTGCTGTAAACGACGGGATACCTCTTTGTAAAAGCTCCAAACTTCGACCTATAATTTCTTGCAGTAAAATTACAATCGTTCAAACCCTTATATCTTTCCTGTAAAGCATATTTAAAAATATCATACGACAATTTCTTTTGCTTACTAAGTAGTTCCGTCAGGTTATTCGAATCAATATAATTTTTCTTTTCTGCCTGTGCCTGATTAAGTTCTGAAATTTTAACATCATAATATTTGTTTTTCAAATATTCGATAGCATCTTCTTTATTTTGAGCAATACCCTTTAACCTGATAATACCAAACCTGAATAAAATTCTTACCCTGTTAAAAAATCCTGTAACTTTATCGTCTGGCAAAGTTTCCAATACCGAGGCCAGTTCCAACAACTTTGCGCTGGTATATTTTTTATTCTTTAATGTTTTAGGAACGATTCTTTCTTTGATTTGATATTCAGCATCGTTAATTTCTTTTTCGACCTCATATTCATCTATTAGTTGCGCTATTTTTGCGGTCTCTAAACTAAGCTTCAAATATGTATCTACCCCATTGCTTGTTTGTCGCAAATATCTTGCACTATTACCGATAACTGACTTTTCATCTATTTTTACTGCGGTATATTTTCCTTCAAAAAAAGTTTCTACATTTTTTGCGTTGCCTAAAAACGCATTAAGGTAGCCAAACCCCGCCGCCTCAAATTTATCTTTTACATTTCTTGTTGCCTCATTATTTCCGGAAACAACTGCAACCGAGCCACCCTTAGCAATATAATTTGCAACAATATTAAGAATTGTTTGAGTTTTACCTGTTCCGGGAGGGCCTTTAATTATAGACAAGTCTTCTTCCAGAGCGGCTTTTACTGCAACCCTTTGCGATAAATTTGTATCGAAAGGGTAAATTATTTCTTTTTCAGTCTTATCCTTCTTTAATTTGCCCGACAAAAATTTACCTAAAACACAGTCCTCTAAAACACTCAACTTGTCCAGTTGATTAAAGAGAAAATTGCCCCCGTCCTCGGTAGGCATCAACACCGCTATCTCTTTCAAATAGTCTATAAAGTTCTTAATACCACTTTTCTGGGAAATATCGGAAACCAACTTAATATCGCTTCTGCTAACCAATTTAGTGTTACCCGAAGCAAAAAACAATTTGGCATACTCATTAAAAACAATAATCTGGTATACACCTTTCACAGGCACTCTATCGCAATATACAATTTTCCCCGTAGTATCCACAATGACGGGTTTATCATAAATTATTAAGTCCCTCCAGCGTTTCCAGTAGAAGGTAGCATTTCCGACATACTTTATTCTGCAAGCATTTTTTTGGGCATCAAACCATTGAACCTGCCTGGTAATATCTTCCCACTCGCCTGTCCCTTGTTTAATTTGCAGTATTAAAATTTCTCTTTCATTCATCATTTAGTTAAAAACCTTTTAGTCTTTCGCCTTTAATACACTAAAACCAAATACATGTCGTCAAAGATTGTGTGTTATACTATAACTTCTTTTGCCGTCACTCACTTTTTAGTTGCCTTAGTTTTCTGTAAAAGGTTGAGCGCGAGTTTATGGATAGCTTGCGCATTGCCTCTTGCTCTGAAATAATATTGTTCTCAAATTCATAAGCAACCTGTTTTAACAAGCGATAGTCTACTTCTAGCGGTCTTCTGCCGACATATCGTCCCAATGCTTTTGCCTTTTCGCGCCCTCGCTCTCGGTTAGTTTTATTGTTCCTGCTCATACTCACGAGCATATTCCTAAGCAGATACAACATTGCTTTTCTTTCCTGAGGTTGAAGATATCTGCCTTCGCTTTCAATATAAATATTTACCCCCGTCTGCAATAGTTGGTACATGTTTCCGACCATACTTGCATTAGTACTTTCAAAATCACTCAAACTATCGATCGACAGAATGTCGTCCGGAGTAAGCCTGTAATCATTGATGTTTTCAAACCCTCTGATTTTCTGCGGTTGTGCAGGCTTTCTCACAACCAAGAGATTGTCGTCCCCGCACTTCATTTCGCTTCTTAAAAGCCACTCAAATCTGTCGTAATAATCCAGCCCGACAGACTCCATCAAATGCCTGACGTCCTCTCTAGATTCACTCGGCGTGCGCATACTTATAAATGACGGGGTCATGTTTACCCTGAAATATACCTGCCTTCTCAAATCCATGTTGATGCCTGGAATTCCCTGAAACAATCCCTTAGGAAGACTGTCTATACATTCCCAATACGGCTTAATAATATACTGGTAATTCTGATCATCAAATCTTTCAAAAGTCACTTCTCCGACGGAATACCTGTTATTATCCCTGTCATAGACCTTTATAAGACCGACATTTCTGAAATATGGACGACCGCTAAGCGGACGATTATATTCATTGTAGTACATACATCACCTATCTTTTAATTTATCGAATGCCGCCTTTAATATCTTTTCATATCGACGGCGATACATTGTCTTATAAAATTCTCTTCTTATATCGCTAATATCTTCTATTGAATCAATCAACTTATCTATTTTGTCAAAATCAATTCTAGGTACAATTCTTTTCAATGCGTTATTGCACTCTTCAAACTGTAAACTGCTTATTACTTCGTAATATGAGCTCTTTTTGCCGTCCAGTTTTATATGTGAAGTCGGATATCGATAAATACGCTTATCCAACTCCTCCTGACAATTTAGCACTTCCGATATTCTCTCATCGGTATTGAGTCTAGGATACATACTTGAACCGTTGTCGTAAACGGGAGCCATTGAATACTTATTATCTTTTTTTATAAAACCCCAGTTGCCGCCGTGCCTGTCGAAGTTGCCGTTCAAGGCATCGACTATAAAAATATCCCAGAACCTTTGCACTGTTTCCTGAACGTCTGTCAGCTTTCTGTTTTCTTCAAGCATCTTCTGTATATCGTCATAGGAATATTGAAACAACTCCTTATCTTCTTCCAAAGAACTTTCACCCACATCGTTGAAATGCACAAGCACTTCGCCAGCTTCACAGAAATTCCTTAGCAAAACAATATTTTCGCCCTTGTAAACGCCGAGTTCTGTATCCTGAACGGGAATGCCAAAAAGTTCAAATATATGACTTCCCAGATATTCTGAGACATGGTTGTAGATCAACCCGATTTCAGAGTTTTTCTGATACTTAATTATATATCTGTTTCCGTTTATGGTTATCTGCCCCTTTCGCTCGGCACCAGAATAAAAGACGTCTTCATCTATTTTATATTTTGAAAAATCCTTCATACATGTCTCCTTTTGCACTATTTTAACAAAAAATCGCTTTAGTGTCAATAGGTCTACTGTATAATTTTGATACTGTTTTAAAAGTACTTTGTCGAAAAAAAAGAGACTGTAACCGAAATGGAAACAGTCTCTTTGTGTTATTAAGTTATATACACTACCATTGTGATGGGAGTAAAACGTGTCCTGAAGAATTTTACTCCGAGGCGTTTGTAATAATCCCTTGCGATTGAGGCATCAATCGTTATTGTAAACAGTGGTTTTTCAGGCGAAAAGCCATTAGCCCCTCGGGTGTTTAATGTTAGCCTGTGCAGCGGCAAGACGTGCGATCGGGACACGGTAAGGCGAGCAGGAAACATAGTTCAGGCCGATCTTATGGCAGAACTCGATGGAAGAAGGATCTCCGCCGTGTTCGCCGCAGATGCCGAAATGCATCGTAGGTCTGGTCGCTTTTCCGAGTTTGACCGCCATATCCATCAGTTTACCGACGCCAACCTGGTCAAGCTTCGCAAACGGATCGGATTCGTAGATCTTGTTTTCATAATATGCAGGCAGGAACTTGCCGGCATCGTCACGGGAGAACCCGAACGTCATCTGCGTCAGATCGTTCGTTCCGAAGCAGAAGAATTCCGCTTCTTTCGCGATCTCGTCAGCCGTCAGAGCTGCACGAGGGATCTCGATCATCGTACCGACTTCATACTTCAGATCGATTCCGCTTTCCTTGATCAGCTTGTCAGCCGTTTCAACGATAAACTTCTTGACAAACGCCATTTCCTTTACTTCGCCGGTCAAAGGTACCATGATCTCAGGTACGATATTCCAGTCGGGATGCTTTTTCTTGACATTGAGCGCAGCCTTGATGATCGCACCCGTCTGCATCTTTGCGATTTCAGGATAGGTAACCGTCAGACGGCATCCGCGATGACCCATCATCGGGTTGAATTCATGCAGGTCGGCAATGATCTGTTTGATCTGCGCAACCGTCTTCTTCTGTGCTTTTGCGAGAGCCGCAATGTCCTCTTCCGTCGTCGGAACGAACTCATGCAGAGGCGGATCGAGGAAACGGATCGTTACAGGATAACCGCCGAGCGCTTCGTACAGTTTTTCAAAGTCGCCCTGCTGCATCGGCTCGATCTTCGCAAGAGCTGCTTCGCGCTCTTCCACCGTATCCGCACAGATCATTTCACGGAATGCCGCGATCCTGTCGGGTTCGAAGAACATGTGCTCCGTACGGCAAAGACCGATACCCTGTGCGCCGAATTTAGCAGCCTGTTTCGCATCCGCAGGCGTATCAGCGTTCGTGCGGACTGCCATTGCCTTATATTTATCGGAAAGCTCCATGATGCGTCCGAAATAGCCGGAAGACGTATCCGCCGCAACCGTAGGAATTCCTTCCCCGTAGATGTTACCCGTCGAACCGTCGAGCGAGATCACATCTCCTTCTTTATATACTTTTCCTTTCAAGGTGAACTTCTTGTTCTCTTCGTCCATCTTGATGTCGCCGCAACCGGATACGCAGCAGGTTCCCATGCCGCGCGCCACGACTGCCGCATGCGACGTCATACCGCCGCGAACCGTAAGAATACCCTGTGCATAGTGCATACCTTCGATATCTTCCGGGGAGGTCTCCAATCTTACCAGAATAACCTTTTCTCCCTTCTTGCCCTGTGCAACAGCGTCTTCCGCCGTGAACACGATCTTACCGGTAGCAGCGCCCGGAGATGCAGGCAGAGCCTTTGCAACCGGCGTAGCCGCTTTGAGCGCCTTCGCGTCAAACTGCGGGTGCAGCAACGCATCCAGCGTTTTCGGATCGATCTGCATCAAAGCTTCCTGCTCCGTGATCATTCCTTCATCGATCAGATCGCAAGCGATCTTGATCGCCGCAGCCGCCGTACGTTTGCCGTTACGGGTCTGGAGCATATACAGATGCTTGTCCTCGATCGTGAATTCCATATCCTGCATATCGCGGTAATGATTTTCCAGCGTATGGCAGATGCCCTGGAACTGTTCGTACACTTCGGGCATGATCTCTTTCATCTTGTCGATCGGCATCGGGGTGCGGACACCGGCAACGACGTCTTCGCCCTGTGCGTTCATCAGGAATTCGCCCATGAGCTTCTTTTCGCCCGTTGCAGGGTTACGCGTGAACGCAACGCCCGTACCGGATGTGTCGCCCATGTTACCGAACGCCATCATCTGCACGTTGACTGCGGTACCCCAGCTGTAAGGGATATCGTTCTGCATACGATAGTAGTTTGCACGAGGGTTGTCCCACGAACGGAACACCGCCTTGATCGCGCCGAACAGCTGTTCTTTCGGATCGTTCGGGAATTCTGCGCCGATCTTTTCTTTGTATTCTGCTTTGAACTGGTTTGCGAGTTCCTTCAGGTCCTCCGCCGTCAGTTCGACGTCCTGCGTAACTCCCCTCTTTTCCTTCATCTGATCGATGAGCTGTTCAAAGTATTTCTTGCCGACTTCCATAACAACGTCGGAATACATCTGGATAAAACGACGATAGCAGTCCCAAGCCCAACGGGGATTGCCCGATTTTTTCGCGATAACTTCTACCACTTCTTCGTTCAGACCGAGGTTCAGAATGGTATCCATCATTCCCGGCATGGAAGCGCGCGCGCCCGAACGTACGGAAACAAGCAAAGGATTTTCCTTGTCGCCGAATTTCTTGCCGCAGATCTCTTCCATCTTCGCGATATACTCCATGATCTCTTTCTGGATTTCGGGATTGATCTGTCTGCCGTCTTCATAATACTGCGTGCAGGCTTCCGTCGAAATGGTGAATCCCTGAGGAACAGGCAGCCCCATCCCTGTCATTTCCGCAAGGTTCGCACCCTTACCGCCGAGAAGCTCACGCATCTTTGCGTTACCTTCCGAGAAAAGGTAGCAATATTTCTTTGCCATAAAAAATTTCTCCTCCTGATAAGATTGGAATTTGATTAAACTCTCTAACATCTCTATTTTAATATAAATCAGCGTAAATTTCAAGTGAAAAACCTGAATATTTCAAATTTTTTGCACGAAATTTGCCGCCGCGCGTTTTTTCGCCGAAAAACGCGCGGCGGCAAATCCTGAAACCGCAGTTTATAGCTTTTCTCCTAATTGCTTTGTACGAAAAATACTCTTTTCGCTCAAAGCCTTTTCACCCATGCTTGAACGAAAAGACATATGTTTTTTCACGCAACTGTGCGCTTTTTTTGGCAATTGACGCCCCGAAAACACACAAATGCTCCGCAAAACATATGTAAATCGCTTCATAAGAACTTTTTTTGCGAATCTGCTGAACAGATCAATCGGGCATGCGTAGGTATTCCTCGACGGCTTTGACTTCCGAATCCGTTTTCTGTCTGAAATACGCGTACAGCAGTTTCAGTGCGCGTTTTTTCCCGTCCGCCGTGATCAAAGCCGCGTTATATTCCTGCCCCGCACACATTTTCAGAACCTGCAGCGTACTTTCGCTTACGCCCGCGCCGCGGGCGCAGTCGGGGCAGTAAAAGCATCCGCCCGCAACGTCAAAAAACACCTTCCCTTCCAGGACGGCTCCGCAATCCGCACAAGCGGAAAGATCCAGCATATACCCCGAAAGTTCCAGAAGTTTGATAAAAAAAGAGATCAGCGCCAGTGCCGCATCCCCTTCGCACATTTCTTTCAAAGAATTCACCGCGCGCAAAAACAATTCTTCGTTGACGATGCCTTCGGGAAGAACGGCGTCGCAAAGTCCCGCCAGCGACGCCGCCGCATAAAATTTGCCGATGTCCTGCCTGAGTTCGTAGAAGCCGTCCGTGCCGGACGCGGAAATCATGGTGTACCGCTCTCCTTTCTGCGCCAGAACATATTCCGCAAAACAGAAAGGCTGGGCCGCAAAACGCAGTTTTGCCCCCGCCTTCCGCACGCCTTTAGCCGCCGCCGATATCTTTCCGTTCTGTAAGGAAAACAGGGTCAGCATTCTGTCGCTTTCCCCGTAATCCGCCGTGCGCACTACAAGCGCATCCACCTTCAGTTCCATGTCCTTCCCCGCCGCCTCAAATCCGTTCTACTTCTTCAACTGTTTGTACAGCATGTAATACGAAAGACTGCCCGTACGTTCAAACATTCTCCAGGCGATCTCCGCCGTTTCATTATCCTTCATAAACCGTGCCATCCTTTCCCCTCCGCTAACAGTATGTTCCGAAAACAGGAATACGTTGCACGGTAATTTTTACTAATTGATCAGTCCCGTTCCAAAAGTTCTCCATGAAATGCCGCATAATCGGTGCGCTTTTCACGAATAAACCTGATCGCCGAGGACGGGTGCATATTCAGCCTGCCCGTCAGAAGGTACGCCACGTCATAGCCCCAGACCACACCCTGCTCTTTCAAAGGCAACATATGATCGGTAATGAACTGCAGCACCGGCTCGATATGAAATTTCGGATTTTTTAAAAAGCCGAGCAAAAGTTCCGTGGAACAGTTTCCCGCTCCCCTGCCCATTCCGTTCACCGTGGAATCCAGATATGACGCCCCCCAGCTCGCCGCCTCGATCGTATTACCGAACGCCAGCTGTTGGTTGTTGTGCGCATGGACGCCGATCTCTTTTTTATACTTGTCACCCGCTTCCAGATACCTGAGCGTCAGCTTTGCTACCTGTTCCGGATACAAAGATCCGTAGCTGTCCACAAGATAGATCACATCCACAGGGCTCTTCCCGAGCATTTCCAGCGCATCGTCGATCTCCTCGTCTTTCGCTTTGGAAACGGCCATCACGTTCACGCACGTTTCATAGCCGAGCTTCTTGCAGTACTCCGCCATTTCGATCGCAGCCGGAATTTCGTTGATGTAACACGCGATCCGCACCATGTCGATTACGCTCTCTTTCTTCGGCCCGATATCTTTTTTGAAATCCGTCCTGCCGACATCCGCCATCACCGAAAGCTTCATACCCGTTTTATTATCGCCCACGATCGCACGAAGATCCTTTTCGTCACAGAATTTGTACTTCCCGAATTTGGACGGATCAAAGAGCGCTTTCGATGCCTTGTATCCCATTTCCATATAATCGACGCCCGCCGCCACGTTCATCTGAAAGAGCGCTTTGGCGAACTCGTCCGTAAATTCAAAGTTATTGCACAATCCTCCGTCGCGCAAGGTCGCATCCAGCACCTTGATATCGGGACGGAATGAAAGCAGAGAGCCTTTCCTCTGTACGTTTGCCATGATCATTCCTCCTTCCCGTGCAATGACGGGAAACCTATAAAGATTCGCAAAACACACATCCTTTCAGCCGCTTTTCTGCAGTTTCGTTAAGCGAATGCCTGCGATTTTTTTATATTTGTAAATAAAATCATCGCCCTCGAAGGGCTGAGCCCTCCGCATACGATTATTTCTGCATCGGAGAACAAAAAATTAAAAGCTCAGTGTCTGTTTTTCAGTTCCGTACAGACATCCGAGAGTTTCACGCCCGCATTGGAAAGAAGAACGAGCGTATGATAAAACAAGTCGGCACACTCCCCGATAATTTCCTCTTTCTTGCCGCCTTTCGCCGCAAGCACAAGTTCCACCGCTTCTTCGCCCGTCTTTTTGGCGATCTTGTCCACACCCTTTTCAAACAGATACGCCGTATAACTTCCCTCTTCGGGATTTTCTTTCCGATCTTCCACGATGCGCTGCAACTGGCCGAGCATCTCCGCCCCGATCCCGCTTTCCTTTACGGGCGTATAGAAACAGCTGTAATTTCCCGTATGGCAGGCAGCGCCCGTCTGCTCCACTTTCAAAAGCACACAGTCCTTATCGCAGTCCAGATAGATCGCGCGCACTTTCTGCAAATGCCCGCTCTCTTCGCCTTTCTTCCAAAGTTTCTTTCTCGAACGGCTCCAATAATGCGCATACCCCGTTTCCAGCGTCTTTTCATATGCTTCTTCGTTCATATATGCCTGCATCAGCACTTCGCCGCTCTCATAATCCTGCGCCACGGCACATATGAGCCCGTCCGCATTCCATTTCAGTTCCGCCATGTCTGAACCCTCCTGATGGGAATACCCTGTTTTGCCAGAAACTCTTTCAGCTCCCGCATATCGATCTGTGAAAAATGAAACAGCGATGCCGCCAACGCCGCATCCGCCTTTCCTTCCGTCAGAACGTCCGCAAAATCCTGCATTTTTCCCGCTCCGCCCGAAGCGATGACGGGTATATTGACCGCTTCCGCCGCCCGCCGCGTCAGTTCCAGATCGTACCCCGCTTTTGTACCGTCCCTGTCCATACTGGTCAGCAGTACTTCCCCTGCACCCAGTTTTTCCGCCGCACGGATCCACTCGATCGCATCCAGATCTGTTTTGACCCTTCCGCCGTTGAGATAAACGTCCCAGGAGCCTTTTCCGTTCGATTTCGCGTCCACCGCAAGTACCACGCACTGCGACCCGAATTTCAGCGCCGCGTCCGTGATCAGCCGCGGAGATCTGATCGCCGCAGAATTGACCGCGATCTTGTCCGCACCTGCGGCCAAAAGCTCGCGGAAATCCTCCACACTGCGGATCCCGCCGCCTACCGTGAGCGGAATAAATACCTGCTCGCTGGCTCGGCTGAGAATATCCACCGCCGTCTTTCGCCCGTCGCTGGATGCCGTAATATCCAAAAATACGATTTCGTCCGCCCCGATTTTATCATAAGCGCGGGCTATCTCCACAGGATCGCCCGCGTCGATCAGATTGACAAAATGGACGCCTTTCACCACCCTGCCCTTATCGATATCCAGACAGGGTATAATGCGTTTTGCTAACATATCCGCTCCATACTTTTCGTTTCTTTCCGTTTTCGGCCGCCCTGCCTTTTCAGGCACGCAGCAGCGCGCAAAATCCGTAAAACCTATAAACGCCGCTCAGCCGCGCGCCGTTTTCAGCGCTTCTTTTAAATCGACGGCGCCGCTGTAAATGGATTTCCCCAGCACGGCCCCGTAGATCCCGCTGTCGCGAAGATTTTCGATATCTTTGAGAGACGAGATCCCGCCGCTTGCAATGACCTGCAGTTCCGTCTCTTTCTGAATGCGTATCGTCTCGCAAACGTTGCACCCTTCCATCGCTCCGTCCTTGGAAATATCCGTGAAAAGCGCATAACGTATGCCCATTTTTTTGCATTTTTTCCCGAAATATACCGCCGTGATGTCCGTCTGTTCCGTCCAGCCCTTGACGGCAAACATACCGTCGCGCGCGTCGATCCCGGCTACGATTTTTTCGGGGAATTTATAAGCCGTAAGCGCAAATTCATCCGGATGGCATGCCGCCATCGTCCCGATGACGACCCTGTCCGCACCTGCGTCCAAGCGTCTTTGCACATCGTCTACGCTGCGCAGTCCGCCGCCGCTCTGCACGGAAATATTCAGCCGCTTCTTGATCTCCGACAGGATCGAATCGATGCCGCTCTCTCCCGTAAACGCACCGGAAAGATCGACGACGTGCAGCCACTTTGCTCCTGCTTCCGCCCATTTTTCCGCAAATTCCAAAGGATCTCCGTATTCCGTCACCTTGTTCCTGTCACCTTTGTAAAGCCGCACTGCCTTTCCGTTCAAAATGTCAATGGCTGGAAATAATATCATATGCCCTCCGTTCGGATTTTATAAGATTATTTTCGGATGCCGCCCATCCTTATTGCAGTTTTTCCGCTGCCGCAGGTTTGCCTGCCGTACTCATCTTTTCGCAAAACCCTATCGCCGCAAAACAGTTTTACACACGCACGCTTTGATCGGCGCAGATTTTTGATACAGAAGCGCCGATCTTGACGCTTTGCGAATTCACATCGAACAAAAATTTTTCAAGAGCCTTAAGCCCGCTTCGCCGCTCTTTTCGGGATGAAACTGCACCCCATACACGTTTCCAGCATACACCGCCGAAGGATACTGTACATAATACTCCGTCTTTGCGGCCGCGAACTTATCGGCACAGTCGGCGCGGTAGCTGTGCACGAAATAAAAGCGCGTACCTTCCGCAATTCCGTTAAACAAGGGCGTTTTCAGGTGCGTAACTTCATTCCAGCCGATCTGCGGGATCTTCCCTTCCGTAAACCGTATTACCTGCCCTTTCACAAGTCCCAGCCCTTGAAACTCGCCGTCTTCAAAACTTTTTTCCAGTAAAAACTGCATTCCAAGGCAAATGCCGAGAAGTTTTGTGTCCTTGACGCGCTCCAGAATATATTTATCGAGGTCTGCCGCGCACAGCTGCGCCATGCCTGCCCCGAACGAGCCCACGCCAGGCAGGATCAGTTTTTCACAACCGTCCAGCACCGAACGATCGCCCGAAATGACCGCTTTTTCCCCGATCGCCTCGAGCGCTTTCTGCACGGAACGCAGATTCCCTGCGCCATAATCGATGATGCCGAGCATTTACAGCACTCCCTTCGACGAAGGAATACGGTCGGAAACCACTTTCACGGCATCCTGCACGCACTTGGCAAGCGCTTTGAAGATCGCTTCCGCTTCGTGGTGCATATTCCCGCCTTTTAAAAGTTTTACATACACGTTCATCCCGGCATTGAAGCTGAACGCGCGCAGAAATTCTTCCACAAGCTCCGCATCAAATTCGCCGATCTTGCCCGTCAGTTTCTCTTCAAAATTCAGAAACGGCCTGCCGCTGATGTCGATCGCGACCAACGCCGCACATTCGTCCATCGGTACGACCCTGTCCGCAAACCGCGCGATCCCCTTTTTATCGCCGAGCGCCGATTTGAACGCCTGTCCCAGGCAAATACCTACATCCTCCACGCTGTGATGGAAGTCCACTTCCGTATCGCCCTTGCAGCGGACACACAGATCTACGCCCGAATGTACGCTGAATAATTCCAGCATATGGTTCAAAAAACCGCAGCCCGTGTCCACGTCGTAAATGCCTGAACCGTCCAGATTCAGCGTCAGGCTGATCTCCGTTTCGTCGGTGCGGCGCGCGGATTTTACGATGCGCATGCTCATGGCAAACCCTCCTGTTTCGTGTGTTTTTTGTC
>USSJ01000007.1 GCA_900557285.1 uncultured Clostridia bacterium
CGGTAAAAATATATGCGATGCCGACGTTCAATGTGGGGACGGAGAGATCGATCAGTTATAAGGACGCAAAAACGGCAGGAGCTGCCGCGGGAGTGACGGCGCAGGACAGCTTTGGGACATCTTTAACAGTTTCCGTGACGGATGACGGAGGAATGCAGGAGAATCTGGATTACAAGACTTATTCGGTAACGTATACGGCAGAGGATAAGGCTGGAAATACAGCTACGCTTGAATGTGCCGTTACGATCAACGAAGAAGGGAAACCGACGGTAGAAAACATCGATCATACGATGAGCGGCACATTGCGGGCAGAAGACTGCACTTTTTCGGCCGAGCTTAACGGCGGGAGCGTGGAATCGCTGTATGTTTTGACAGATGATGTATGGGCGGAATTGGATACGGCGGATTATGAATCGAGCGAGCAAATCGTTCTGAAAGGGGACTGGTTAAAAGGGCAGCCGTTATCGCAGCCCATTCAGATGAAATTAGTGACGGACAGAGGGGAAGCGAAATTTACGCTGACGCTTACGGAGACGACGGAATTTGATATCGTTACAGGCGGGTACGACAACTGGATGTTCAAGATGGGGGAAACAGTGGCTCTTCCTGTTCCCGAGGTGGAAAGTTATCGTGAAATGTCGCCCGAATATTCGGTTTGGAAAGGATCGCAGGAGCTGAGCGTTGCCGACGGGCAAATCACGGTTCCCGCGGAGGATCAGGATTACGATATCGACATCCGTGTTACGATGACGGACGGTATACGTACATTGGAAGAGATCCGGTTGACAGGCAAAGCGGTAAAAGAGGGCGATATTGTGGATCCGATGTCGAGCAAACAATTTGAAAGCCGGTATACGACAAATGAGAAAATGAATTGGTTTGGGTATGTGAGCGATGAAATCAACGGTCGTCAGGGAGTTTACAAAGCAATTCCTTCCGAAAATGAAGCATCTTTCACAATCCCTGGATTCGCAGTAGATCGTTCAAAATATGACGTTGTGGCGTTTGATGTATATTCGGAACAGGGAGTAATGGCATTACAGAATGCCTTTGGCGGTTATATACTTTGCGATGTACATGATAAATTTATCCTTCCCGACGGATGGCTGACTGTTTCGTTTGATTTGTGCAATTACGATAAACACAATCAGGACAATCCGGATGTCGGACTGAACATTGAAACTTGGGGAATGGAAATTGTGATCAAAAACTGGGATTCCAATCATCCTTTTTACGTTTCCAATCTTCGTTTGCTTGCCAAAGGGACGGATGAAGTCAGCAATTTTGAGGGAACGGACGATCTTTTTAACGCTCGGTTGCCTGCGATAGAAAACAAGTTTACGGTCAATACGGATACAGAATATGTGAGCAGCGGCAAGCAGTCTTTGCGGTTGACGTCGAGCACGGCGGCAGGCGTATCGCCGAATCAGGCAGTAAGTTTTGCCGTTCAGGCGCGCGTATTGGACAGCTGGAAAAATCATACTTCGATTTTGGTGGACGTATACATTGCGGCAGATGACGCCGGCTTCATGAAATTCCATGAAAAAGATACGGGCGTGTGGTGGAAAAATGTCGAGACAGGCGCGGACGAATGCTATGCAGGCCGCTGGCAGACGATGCGGTTGGATCTGACTGCGGTCACCAAAGATGCGGAGCATATATGGATGTGGTGTGCCGGCAGAGAATCGGATACGAATATTGCGGACGTCACATATGTTTATATAGATAATATCCGTTTTGAATATTCCAAAGACGACAGCCTGAAAGAGGAGGAATTGCTAAATTTCTCTTCGGAGCGTTATTTGGAAAAAATCAATCGTACGAATTTTATCTATGCGGAATATCTTTCGAGCTATGAGGATTCGAACAAGGTGCAAAAGGAAGGCGTGATAAAATTGGATCAGGCGACCGCATCGAACTGGGACAGCTTCAGAATAAATTTGTTTGAGGATGTTGCATACGACCAAATCCAAAGCATTACGATCACTTTGTGCGCTTACAGCGAGGACGGAACGGGCAGTCAGTTCAATATTGCATTCAACGGCAGCGGAAGTTGGGACGGCTGTATGGTTGCGCAACGGGGTGTGTGGGCCGATTATACGTGGGATGCGGCTAAAATCAAGAGCCTCGGCGGTGCTGGAACTGTACTTTCCAGCATCGATATTATGTTTGGTTCCGACACGCCTGTTTATATAGATTCAGTTACGATTGCTTATGCTGAATAAAGAATAAACAAAAAAGGAAAGTTTGGTCATGCGCTCTCAATGGATATGGTATAAAAATGAACTGACCTACTGTTTGTATAATAAAGTCATGAACCGCCGCAGGGAAAAGAATGTAAAAGTTCTCACTTGCTGGCAACTTCCTCCGGTGTGTCCGTCTGTTAAATTTTTCAGAAGTTTTGAGCTGAAAAAAAAGACGGTGATCACAGTAAAAGCGAACGGAACGGCATCCGTTCGTGTAGATGATTGTCCGCATTATATGTATGATTTTTGTGATACAATTACGTTGGATGCAGGGCAACACAGTTTATTGGTAGAGGTGTACAATCCTGACGATCTGCCCTGTTTGTATGTAAGCGGGGAAGGCTGTGAAAGCGGAGAACAATGGCAGGCCAATTGCGGCAACGGGAAATGGGTGGTCTGTGAATGTGAAGGGTTTTACGATCAGGAAGTACTTCCTTCCGAATATAAGCTGCCCGTACGGAAAGTGTATCCCCTTTCGGAAAAGCCGGTAACTTCGTTGAAAGGCGGAACGGTCTACGATTTCGGGAGAGAAATATTTGCGTATCCCGTAATAGAAGGGATACGGTGCCGCGGGGAAGTAACTGTCAATTACGGAGAAAGCGAAGAAGAAGCGCTGGATTTGGAAAATTCGGAGCAGACAGACATATTTTCCGTAGGAGATGGATCGGTTTATGTTGCGGGGTTGACGAAGGCTTTTCGATATGTTTACATACCGCAAAATTTGCAGCAGCCTGTGTTTGAAACTTTCTACGGGCTGGAAGAATATTATCCCTTGCAGTCGCGGGCAAAATTTGTAAGCAACGATGTGCGGCTGAACGAAATTTATAAAATTGCGGAATATACGTTGGAACTTACGTCGCGAGAATTTTTTCTGGACGGTTTAAAGCGTGACCGCTGGGTTTGGGCGGGAGACAGTTTGCAAAGCGAATGGATGACCTTTTACAGCTTTTATGACAGGGAATTAGTTAAAAAGACATTGATCGCGCTTTTAAGTAAAGGGAAATTCGAGCAGCATATTAACGGCATAATGGATTATTCCTTTTATGTCGTGATCGCGGTAGGTGAATATTATCGGTATACGGGGGATGAAGTATTTATTGAAGATGTTTATCCTCGCGTGAAAGAGTTGTTTGAGTTTTGTATAAGCCGTGCGAACGAAAGAGGTTTTATGCAAAAGGTTGACAACGATTGGGTCTTTATAGATTGGGCAGATTTTCCGAACAACGGAGAGCTTTGTGCGGAGCAAATATTGTTTTGCGAAGCGATGAAGACGGTCGCAAACATGGAATTATTGCTCGGGATCAAGCAAGGGCAAGAAAGGATGTTTGCCGCGAGGAAATTGAGAAACAAAATTGAAGAGGTCTTTTGGACAGATAAAGGTTATTTGCACGATTCCGAAGGAGATCTTATAACGCGGTATGGTAACATCTTTACAGTGATATTCGGTAACGGCGATGCGCAAAAGCGTAAAACAATTCTTGAAAAAGTTCTTTTAAACGATGCGGTACAGCCGATAACGACGCCATACATGAAATTTTATGAAATGTTTGCGATGGCTGAGCTCGGACGGACGGATAAAATGCTGGACGTGATCAGATCTTACTGGGGCGGGATGGTATCCGAAGGAGCCACAACGTTTTGGGAGACATATGATCCGGCACTGAAAGGGGCGGATAAATATGCGATGTACGGCCGACGTTTCGGGAAGAGCTTGTGTCATTCCTGGGGCGCAAGTCCGGTGTTTCTCATCGGGAAATATCTGGTAGGATTACAGCCTCTCGAAGACGGGTATAAATCCTTTTTGTTGCGGCCGTATCTTGACGGAAAGACATTTTTTGACGCGGAAATTCCCGCCGCGGACGGATTTGTGCGGGTCAGTTATAAGCAAAATACATTGAAGGTGTACTCGTCGGAGGCGCCGGGAAAGCTTATTGCGGGCGGAAAGGAATATCCGATAGCGGCCAAGAAGGAGTTTGTTCTCAAAATGAAAGAGGATAAGGCTTATGTTGAAAGTCGTTAAGAAAAAAAACAGTTTGCGCCGAAAGCTGTTTATTTTGGGAATGATCACCGTTCCGTTGCTGAATTTTTTAATTTTCTATGTATATGTAAACTTCAATTCCGTTATCATGGCCTTTCAAATCTTGCAAGACGGGGAAATGGTATGGTCTTTGAAAAACTTTTCATTGTTTTTTGAGCAGGTTTTTGATACGGAGACGGTGCTTTTCGGGGCATTCGGCAATACGATGAAATTTTTTGCGGTGCAGTTGTTCGTCCTTTTGCCCGCGACTACGTTGATCGGCTATTTTATTTACAAAAAGATTGCGGGATATAAATTTTTCAGGATCATGTTTTTTGTCCCTACCATTTTGTCGACCGTGTTGCTTACGATTTTATATGCTAACATTATCGGGATAAAAGGGCCTATCGCAAAATTTTATCAGATGCTGTTTTCGATGCCGACGGTTCCGGAATTTTTGGCTGATAAAAGATATGCTTTGAACGCAATTATTTGCTATGTGATCTGGACGGGGTTCGGAACAAATCTGATTTTGCTCAGCGGAGCGATGAACAGGATCCCGAACGAGGTGATCGAGGCGGCGAGATTAGACGGGATCGGGGCTTTTAAGGAACTGACCAGGATCATTCTTCCGATGGTATGGCCGACGGTGACGACTCTTTTGGTATTTACTTTTGTCGGGATTTTCACGACGTCGGGGCCGATCCTGTTGTTTACGAAAGGAGATTGGGATACGTACACGATATCCTATTGGATATTCGAGCAAGTCTATTCCAGCAGCGGAAGATACGAATACGCATCGGCTGTAGGTTTGGTATTCACGTTGGTTGCGCTTCCTATTGTGTTAGGGGTGAAAAAGCTGATGGAAAGATGGCAAGACAGTGTAGAATATTGACGGGTAAAGAAAATGATGAAAAAAAAGATCGTCAAAAAAACAATACAGGAGAAAGTCGTTTTCGCAATTGCATTTATACTATTTGTTTTATATGCGTTTACGATATTTTACGCTTTCGCGTTTTTGATCATATCGGCGTTGAAAACCAACGAAGAATTTGTCTTGCATATGTTTGAACTTCCCAAGCAGTGGCTTTTCGGAAATTTTGTTTCCGCTTTTGAAAAGTTGCAGGTAAGACGGACAAATATGTGGGGGATGCTTGTCAACAGTGCGTGGTACACGATCGGCGGCACGCTTCTTTCCGTGGGTTGTGCGACTACGCTGTCGTATGTTGTGAGCAAATATTCGTTTTTCGGTAAAAATCTCATTTATGCGATTTCGATTGTGGTGTTGGTGTTGCCGATCGTCGGAAGCCTTCCTGCCACATATAAACTTGTAATGGGATTGGGGCTGGACAATTCTCCTTTTTATTTAATAGTATTTACATCGGGTTTCGGCTTTAACTTTATAGTGCTTTACGGTTTTTTCCAAAATTTATCCTGGAGTTATGCCGAAGCCGCATATATTGACGGAGCAACTGATTTTCAGACTTTTATCAAAGTGATGCTGCCGCAGGCTATGCCGGCGATCGTATCGCTGTTGATTTTAGCCGCCATCGGGCTTTGGAACGATTATGAAAAGCCGCTTTTGTTTTTGTCGAATTTACCGACATTGTCGGTAGGGTTGTATGAATTTAATATCGATATGCAGTATAATGCGGATTATCCTACATTGTTTGCGGGACTGTTTATTTCGGTCATACCGATTCTTGCGGTATTCATATTGTTTCAGGAAACGATCATGAGCAACACCGTAGCAGGCGGATTAAAAGGCTGAAATTTTTACGAGTCTATAAAAAAGGAAGGATGGAAAGATGAAAAAAAAGTTGTTGGTGTTTTTATTGCTTGGGGTATTCATGGCGATGACCTGCCTGCCTTTGGCGGGTTGCGGGAATACGGGGCCGGATCTGAGCAACTATGAAAAAGACAAAATTGTCGAGATCAGCATATGGAATTCGGGCGGCGGAACGGAATATGTCCAGAATCTTATCGACCGTTACATGGAATTGCATCCGGACACGTATTTATCGATCACGCCTTCGGGGAACATGAACACGTTTTATGATACGATCACGGCGGGAGCGCGGGCCAACTCTTTTCTTATCATGCGACAAAAAACTATCTCATAGAGTCATCGGCATTTCCTGTTGCATCTCCCTGATCTGTATTTTTCATACGGGCCGAAGTACAGACAGTATTTTGAAGGGCAATATAAGGATAAAAACTATCTTGAAGATCTGAGCGACGTGTTGGATTCCACGGCGGCGGGTGAAACGCAGACGATACGGTCCAAATTTACCGACGATATTTTGTCGGAAATCTCGGTGGGGGACAAGGTTTACGCAACGCCGTGGATCATGTACGGTTCGGGGATCGTGTATAACGTAGCGGAGTTTGAAAAGCATCCCGAATGGAAACTGCCTCGGACGACGAATGAACTGCGGACTTTGGCTTTGCAGATAAAGGAAAGCGGAAAGACTCCGTTCGTTCATAACAAGAGCAATTATTGGGAATATTTGTGTACGATCTGGTGGGCGCAATACAGCGGGACGAGCGCATATAACGATATGTTCCGCAGTGATTTTTATACATATTTCGACAATATGGCAAAATCCGGCTGGGATACGAATGCGGACTTTATCGATGAAGGGGTGGAAAAAGCACTTTCCTGCCTGTATTCGCTGATCACGCCGGAAGGATATACGCTTGCGGGTTCCAATTCCACGGACCATACGATTTTACAGACGCAGTTTTTGGCGGGGGAAGCGATGATGATGCCCAACGGCGGCTGGCTTGAAACGGAAATGTCCAAAAACGGGGAAGATTTGTCGGACAAAAATTTCCGCATCATGAAGACGCCCGTTCTTTCGGACGTCGTGGATATTTTAGAGATCGATACCGAAGAAGAACTGATCGAGATCATTGATTATATCGATAACGGGGAGCAGGGAGAAAAACCTGCAAGCGATTCCGACATTGCAAAAGTGCGGGAGATGCGCAACCTTACTTATACGAGCGGCATGGAGACAAACGCATTTGTTCCGTCCTATGCGGAAGGAAAAGAAACGGCAAAAGATTTTCTGAAATTTGTTTATTCGCAGGAAGGTGCCGAAATCATATTAAATACCAACCATGTGGTACCCGTTTGGTATGAGGGAGATATTGACGGCATCGATACGGAAGGGTGGTCGGAATTTTCGGTGTCGCATATTGAAAAGCAGGCGTCGGCGGTCTATGTGTATAAATCGTATACGCATCCGATATTTTACAATACGGCGAGAACGAACGTGTTTTACGAATCGCCTGAAATGAAGTTTACGGCTTCCTATGAAGGCGACAGGGAAACTGTGGCGGCATTTCTTTCCAGGGAGATCCAGCAGCTCAGCAAAGATTGGGCGCAGTACAAACAGACGGCGGGCCTGAATTGAAAACGGGAGAAAAAAATGAAGAAGATAATTTTGATAGCTTTGGCGGCATTTCTTGCACTCGGCTGTTTTTTGGGGGCTGGAAAGGTCTATGCAGGGACCATAAAGAAAACGTTGCTGGATGATTCTTTTTCCGGCACGGAACTGGACAGCGCGTCGTGGTATTCTTCTTCCGGGACGGGCATTCGTTTGGGAGAAGGGTATTTGGCATACACGGTAAAGTCGCCTTGGACGGGCACGGGGCTGGCCTCAAAAGCGGTTTTGAGCGGCGGCGGTGCGATCGAGCTCGACGTAACGAATATAAATTGGGGCGGAAACGGCGGCAGTATGTGGATCGTTTTCGGGGATTATCCGGATAATTTTACGGATGAGATCTGGACTTCGCAAAAAGCAGACGGCATCAAGATCTGTTACAACAAAGACGCCTCACCGTATGCGTTGCGGCTGTCCAGCCAATATACCAGTCTGACAGGATTGGTCGACGGGGAAGGCAGTGCTTTAAATACCCCTACGCCTTATGCCTTTACGGACGTGACCGCACTGTCCGAAGGGGCGGCGGCAGACTGCATTTCCGAAAAAACGATACGGTTCGAATACAATGAAGACGGCAGTTTTCAGTTAAAAGCAAAGGAGCTTTCTTCGGACGGTGCGTTCAAGGTGGTTGCAAAAAGTACGGATACAAAACTGCGTCCTTTTACAGACAACAGCCGGGCACGGTTCTTTTTCGATGAGGGCAACGGAGCGATCGAGGACGGAGAGATACGGGATATGCGCGTCTATGATAAAGACGGACAGTTGCTTTCATCTTTCGGGTCAGATCCTTCCGCAGCGTATTCCGTTTATAAAAATTCCAGCACGGAATTTGCGTCGCTGGGAATGAATCAGTATTTGGTATTCGACGAAAATTACCGCAACGGAAATCCGCTGTTCGCATCGAAAGATGTGTATGCGGAAACGGAAGAGGACATTGCGGAAAGCGTGGTCACCGTAGAGGCGCAGATTTCTTTTGAGGGCTGGAAAGGTCAAAAACGTTTCGGGATTTTGATGGGGGCGAAAAAACAGTCTTCCGGTAAAATAGGTGAAGCGGAAAGTTCTTTCCTGTACTTTACGATGCGCGGAGACAAGTACTATTACGGCATGGAAACATACGATGAACAGGAAGCGAAGACGACCGTCATAGAGGAGCGTGAGCTGCCTGCGAATGCGGAAAAATTTATGCTGAAACTGGAGGCCGGAAGCAGCGGGACTCTGCGGGTAAGCTTTGACGGCGACATCGATTTCGACGGGACGGAAGAGTTCGCTTATGCAGGATATTTCGGAATGGCGATGGACGGAGAACAGACGGACGAAAATAATTGCGTCAAGATTTTGGTGGACTCCTTTTTGCTGAAAAACGAATATTACGACAGGCCGGAAAATGTCAATATCGTGACGGATTTTTCCGATGATGAATTTAACACGAATCTTTGGCAGCTCAGTTCAAAACCGTATATGTCGACGTATACGAACGGTGTGTACGTAAAAGACGAAATGCTGTGGTTTGACAATGTGGCGATGAATAGTTATCTGGCAACGCAGTATCAGTATTCTGATTTTGAGTTGCAATACAGTGTGATCGACGTGCGAAGAGAGGCAGTAAAAGACGAAACGACGGGAGAGCCTTTGTATCCTGTTTCGTCTTGGATAGGTACCGTGTTCGGTGCGAGTACGCCGAATGACGATTTCGGAAAAATGGTCACGAGTCTTCCTCTTGTATATTTTGAAGTTCCTATCGATAAGGAAACGTGGGAAAGGGAAAAAGATTCGAACGGCGATCCGCTTCCCGCGCGTGTCGTTATTACGAACGTAGGAGGCAATCGTATGATCGATCTGCCTGAAAAATATGATTTTTGGGCAATCGAAAACGCGGGAAAAATTCTCAACGTAAGCATAACGATGCAGGATTTGAAACTGACGGTGGCGCTCAAATACAGTACCGAAGATGAATTTACGGTGGTCGCGGAACAGGCCATGGAGAGCGGCGTATCCGGGAACATCTATATCTGCGGCATGGGGGACAGTTATTTTCTGGAAGGCGTATCCGAAGGAGCAACTTGCGGCAACTTTGTTTTGGACGACATTTCTCTGAAAAATCTTGATAAGAAGGGTAATATACTGACGGATGTTCCGTTTGCATCGAATAAAAACGCAAATATTCCGGGCGACGCGGAAGTTGCGGACGAAAGAAACGAAGCGGATTACAGACCGAAAACAACCGATAATGCCGGCGGCGGTTGTTCCGGCAGCATAGAAATAGTTGCGCTGCCCGCAGCCGTGCTGTGTTTTGCGGCGGCAATACTTGCGCTTAGGAGAAAACGTATATGAAAAAAAAGATAAGTTTGATGTTAGGGCTGGCGATTTTGTTTATTTTTTCTGCGTGCCAATCAAATCCGGCAACGATTAAGGAAGCCCCCACTTATGAGGCAGAGCCTGTATATAAATATACGTTTGACGCGTTGGGAGAAGACGTAATGCCGATCGGCGGGTATTATGCTCCGTTCAAGGGGTACGGTTTAAACGGAGAATACATCGACAGTACGATCACGGAAGAGGTGTATAAGGGGATCGAGGACAGCGGCGTAAACTTTATCATTGCTTCTACGATCGATTACAGCTTGGATCATGATAATGCCGTATTGTCTTACGAATTGGCGGAAAAGTATAACGTGATGCTTTTTATGCGCGATTCTTATCTGTTCAGTCTGGATTCACCTTATAAAGAGGCGATCGATGCGGAAAAATTTGCGGCGCGTCTGGAAGAGCATAAAAAATACCGTTCCTTTGCGGGATTGTATGGAAGAGATGAGCCGTTCGGATTTGAATTTCCCTATCTGAAACAAGTTTCGGACAGATTTTATGAAACGGTGGGCCAGGACAATTCGACGGCATTGTATTTCAATTCGTTGTCGTATCAGTGTTCAGACGGCATGCTGACCAACGGTTGGGGCGACGGAAACATGCAGGAAGAATGGAATCTTGATATATATTTAACGGAGTATTTCAAGGCAACGGAAGGGGCAAAATTTTATACTTACGACCTGTATCCTTTTATCAACAACGGCAATTTCCGCAGCACTTATTTTGAGAACCTTCAGCTTGTGCGGGATCGTACGATGGAAGAAGGGCTCCCGTTTTTCACTTTTGTGCAGGGCGGCGGAAAATTTGATAACCAGGAGGAATACGATATACCTACGGAAGGCGGACTGTGGTGGTCGATATCCACGTCCTTGGCGTACGGCGCGAAAGGGTATCAATTTTTTACGTATGCGCACCCGGAAGTGTTTTTCAACGGGGAAAGCGGTACATGCGGACTGATCGGGCGTTACGGCGAAAAGACAGATCGCTGGTATTACGCGCAAAGGATCAACAAGCATACGGCAGCGATCGATCATGTGTTGTTGAACAGTGCGCATATGGGGATCATTGCAAACGGCAATTCGCCCTGTCCCATTCCGGAAAAAGGCAGATTGGACAGTTTCAGAGAGCTTACGTCTGTAACGGGAGCCGACTCAATCGTCGGATGTTTTGATTACCAAGGAAAGGCGGCGTATTATGTCGTGAATAATTCCACGGAGAACGATCAAGCGAAAGTTGCGTTGCATTTCAATGACCGCTACGCCTTTGAAGTGATACAAAATTCGATCGAGTATAATTTATCCGGAAAAAATCTGGAGCTGACGCTCGGCCCCGGCGAAGGTGTTCTCGTGGTATTGAAATAGATACGGTAAAGCCGGGACTATGTTCCCGGCTTTTATTTCTTCGGAACAATAAAATTTATTTGTGAAAACGGTGGTATTCCATATGAAAAAACTGCATTTGATTTGCAATGCGCATATTGATCCGGTCTGGCAGTGGACCTGGGACGAAGGGATATCCTCAGCGATCGCGACGTTTAAGAGCGCCGCCGATCTGGCGGACGAATTTGACTATATTTTTTGCCATAACGAGTCGTTTTTGTATGAGCAGATCGAAAAAAATGCGCCAGAGCTGTTTGCGCGCATTCAAAAGCTCGTTCGGCAGAAGAAATGGCATATAATGGGCGGATGGTACCTTCAGCCCGATTGTTTGATGACGAGCGGGGAAACGCTTGTGCGCAACATCGGCAGAGGCCGCCGGTATTTTATGGAAAAATTCGGCGTCAAGCCTGCCGTAGCGGCAAATTTCGATTCATTCGGCCACAGTATCGGTCTGGTGCAGATCCTTGCCAAATCAGATTTTATCGGATATATGACCTGTCGCCCCAACGGAATTTTTCAATTCGATTATCCGTCGCGCTTTTTCCGCTGGGTCGGTCCGGACGGAAGCCAAGTGGTGGCGACGTACAGCGGTTCGTATAATTCGGCGTTGGGAAAAGCAAAAGATAAAATTTTGTGGGAAGCAGGCGGCGCAGGCGTAGGCATGCTTGGGGCGGGAAAAAGGTCGAACATGGCGGCCACGGAAGAAGTGGACTATGTGCTTTGGGGAGTAGGCAATCATGGTGGCGGACCGTCGCGCAAAGATCTGTCGGACATTGCAGAAATAAAATTGGATGGAG
Source organism: uncultured Clostridia bacterium (assembly GCA_900557285.1). GTDB lineage: Bacteria > Bacillota > Clostridia > Christensenellales > Borkfalkiaceae > Borkfalkia. The sequence continues at coordinate 12,256 of USSJ01000007.1, forward strand.
TGTCTTTGCGACACAGCACTCCGGAAAAACTTTTTGCCGACGGAGTACACGTCGGAGGCGAAGTAAAAAGTTCGCTTGTAACATGTATGCCGGGATGTTATTCGTCGATGGCGCGAATAAAACAGGGTTTTCGAAGGGCGGAAAACCTGTTTTATGCCGCGGAAAAAATGCTTACAGCCGCGTGTTTGGCGGGATACGGAGGGGATTTTTCTTCAATGCGGCAGGCTGAAGAAATGTTGCTGATCTCTTCTTTTCATGACATTTTGCCGGGGACATGCGTGGAAGAAGGCGAGAGGGAAGCGCTCGGAATGCTTTCCTCCTGTGAAAAAATTGCGCGGGATTGCCGAACAAGTGCATTTTTGCATTTTACAATGGGGCAGCCGCCGGCGGGAGAAGGAGAATTTCCTATATTTGTTTTCAATTATATGCCGTACGAGGTGCGGACAGTGATCGAAACGGAGTTTACGCTTGCCGATCAGAATTGGAGCAAAGATGTATATTTTGCTCCGCACGTTTACACGGCAGAGGGGGAAGAACTTTCCTGTCAGCAAATCAAAGAGGATTCTACGATCGCGCTCGATTGGCGTAAACGCATTGCGTTTACCGCAAAGTTGAACCCTCTCGGAATAACGCGGTTTACGGTGCGTGTCACGGAAGAAAAAAAGAAATTGCAGGATAGGAATAAGATTGCGTCGTTCAAGGAGATACGATCCGTTCAATCGCTGCTCGAGGATCCTGTTATACCGGAACTTTACGACGATACGTCCGATCCTTGGGGTATGAGTGAAGAAGAATTAAAATCGATGGGACACAATCCGATTGATTTCCATGAAATGAGTTGCGAGGAGAGTCGTTCGTTTTGTGCTGTCGGTCAGGACTTATATCCTTTCAGG
>USSJ01000008.1 GCA_900557285.1 uncultured Clostridia bacterium
TTGAAAAAATAGCCGGCATTTTGCACGGCATAGAGAGCTCCCAGGCAGAAGCGCTGCAAAAAGCGGGCGAGCGGGTATGCAAGGTGATCGCGGAAGGCGGGCTGATCCATATATTCGGCTGCGGGCATTCGCATTTGCCGGGGCTGGATGCGTTTTATCGGGCGGGAGGGCTTGCGAACGTATCGCCCATGCTGGATACGGATCTGATGTTGCATAACGGTGCGGCGAAATCGAGCCGAATGGAAAAGATGAACGGGATCGGGTCGGAAATTTATCGGCGGTATCAAGCGGAACGGCGCGATATGCTCATTGTATTTTCCTTATCGGGGAAGAATGCGGTACCCATCGAGCTGGCGGATTGTGCGCGGAAGGCGGGCGTATACACGGTAGCGGTGTCATCCTCGGCTTATTTTGAAAAGGGCGGGTGCCTGCACAGACATGCGGATCTGTTTATCGATTGCATGGTGCCGTACGGAGACGCGGTGGTTTCGGTCGGGTCGGAAAAGATGGGCGGGCTTTCGACGGCGGCGTTCTGTTTTATTCTCAACAGCATACTGATCGACGGGGCAAAGCTGGCCGAGCGGGCCGGGGCGGACGTGCCGATCTATCGGAGCGGAAACATAGAAGGCGGGCGCGAGCATAATCTTGGGCTGGAAGAGAAATATCTTGGGAGGATCAAGCATCTGTGAGCAAGGTCGCGGTGATCGGGTTAGCCGGGGAATCTGTATTTCTGACGGTGGAGAAATTTCATGAAGGGGGAGAAACCTTGGTTGCGGACGCGTTTGTCACGCAGCCGGGGGGAAAAGGTTTTAACCAGGCGGTTGCGGCAAAACGTGCGGGAGCGGAAGTAAGTTTTCTTGCCGCGGCGGGGAACGATGCGTATGCGGAAAGCATACAATCTTTTTTGACAAAGGAAGAGATTCGGTGGAAATTGCCGCGAAAGGCGGACAGGACGGCGTATGCAGCGATCCTGACCGACCGCAGCGGAGCAAACCGGGTAACGGAATACATCGGCGCGCAGCTGGAGGAACGGGACGTATCGGATTTTGAAGAAGAGATCGCGTGTGCGGACATATTGCTGCTGAGCAACGAAGTGCCGCTGCGGGTGAACGAAGCGGCGGCGCGGACAGCTAAGCGGCACGGGACAAAGATCATATTGAACCCGGCGCCGTCCGTGAAACTGTCGGAAGAACTCAAGAGAGCGGTCTGGCTTTTTACGCCGAACGAATTCGAAACGGAAGGGCTTGAGCGATACAAAAATGCAGTAGTAACGTTGGGGAAGCGCGGTTGTTTGCTGCGCGCGACGGGGGAAACAATTCCTGCCAGAAGTGTAACGGCGGTCGATACGACCGGGGCGGGAGACGTGTTCAACGGGTACCTTGCGGCGAGACTTGTTGCAGGGGATAGTCTGAAGGAAGCGGCGGAGATCGCCAATACAGCTTCCGGAATTGCAGTTACGAGGAAAGGAGCGGTAACTTCGGTACCGTATTTAGAGGAGGTAATCAGAGAGTATGGATCGTTGTCAGAAAGGGCTTGACATGCTGATGGAAAAATATGAAATTCCCGGTACGGCAAAGCTGCTTCGCGGGGATGTTGTAAGGATCGACGGGAGCGATTATCCGTTGCTTCCGTGGAAAAACACCAGGCGTTTCGAGGAATTGCGGAACATAGTCAGGAGCGGCAGGCTGGGAGCCGTGTGTACATACAGGATCGGGCACACGGCAGTGCGCGGTACGGATTTGTTTTCGCTGTTGGAACGGGAAGCGGGCATTTTGGAATTTACGGTGGATTCGCCGGTCAGGGAAGCATTTGCCGTCGGGAGCGGGGATGTGATGAACTGTATTCTTGAAACGGAGAACGGCTGTGTATGCACGATAGAGCTGGCTGCGACGCTGAACGAAGGGGCGGCGGACGTAGACAAACACGAGATTATTGCCAGGCACGGGATCGCGTGCGACAGGGTCGTCGACACGCAGGTGCCGCAGAATTCCATTTATATGTTTTGTAAAGATTGCAAGGAATTCACGGACACGGATTTTGAATTGTATGATTACAGCGAAGGGGAGATAGCGCGGATCCGCAACGCATTTGCGATCTTGAAAGACAAGGCTGCGCGGACAGAAAATCTGGCGGGGAAGGCGCATTTGGAAGAAGTCCTCAAAGCAGTGAGACAATCGCTGGAACTTTGTGAAAATTGTAAGGTGAAAGAAAATGGATAAAGTAAAGATTGCAATGATGAGCATGACGCACGGGCATACGCGTAAATATTATGACGTGCTGAAAAACAATCCGAAACTGGAATGGATAGCGGTTTCGACGGCGAACGAGGAAGTCAGGGAGATATTTCTGAACAGCGTGAAGGGCATACCCTGTTATGATTCGGACGAAGAGATGCTGAACAGGCATCCCGAGATCCAGGCGGTGATCCTGGCGAGTGAAAACAGTGAGCATCTGCGTCAGGTGCAGCTCTGTGCGGAGCGCGGCATCGACGTGCTTTCCATGAAAATACCGACTTTTGATATGGACGAATATGCGCAGATGCAAAAGGCGGTCAGGGAGAGCGGCATCGTATTTCAGATCGAACTGGAAATGCATTACAATCCCGTTGTCCGCAGGCTGAAAGAACTGATTGCGGGAAAAGTGATGGGGGATATGCATGCATTCAATGCGACGAACATCACGCTGTCGCCGGTGTGGGCGTTTCCCTGGCAGGGAGTGCCCGAGAAGAGTTACGGAAAGAGGATAGAGGTCGGAGCGGGAAGCGGGAAATTCCGCGGCGGAGCGCTGTGTGATCATCCGCATATATTCGATTTGATCCGCGATGTCACGAAGAGCGAATTTGAAATGATCTATGCCAAGGTCGCGCCCAATATGCGAACGGAGCTGGAAGTGGAAGATATGCTGGCGGTGGTCGGGAAAATGAAAAACGGTGTGGTGTTTTCTCTTGATCCGAGCTGGTCGCGGCCGGAAAACCGACTGAAAGTACCCGGCCCGGGTTGGGAGGTATTTCCCAAGCGCATGGAAGTGAATGTTGTCATACACGGGACAGACGGTTCGGTGTATGCGGATTGTTTCGGTCCCAACACATACCACAACGGGCTGCCTGAAAACAAATACACGGTGCAATATACATACTTTGACGAGTGGATCGGAATGATCGACGAGTTTGTGGAGAATATCCGTTTCCGCAGGAAACCGAAGATCAATCTGGACTGGCACAAAAACACGATCTGTGCGATGAATGCGGTGTATGAAAGCATATCGAAAGGCAAGCCTGTCCGGTTATGATTTTGAACGGTATTTGACTATACGCCTTGCGGAGCATGGCGGAAGGGTATAAACGCACGGATACGTCTGAATTTGCAGAACGCGGCATGATTCTGATCTTTGAAAAAAGAGCGTATCGGTTTTGGAAGTCCGATCGGCAGCGGAGGCCGCCGCGCCGACGGATCGGATGTCGGGATTTATACGTTTACGGACGGTGATCGGCATACGGTTGAAAGGCGAAGGGCCGTCCGGAACGGTTTGAAAGGGAAAAGCAGGCAACAGTTACCGAAAAAAGGAGGAAAACAATTATGAATCATGGATACATCGGGGCGAAGCGATATTTCATGGTCGGCATACTGTCGGCGTTCTTGTCGCTTTGTTTGATCGTGGGGGCGGTTTTGCATTTCAGTCCCCTGCAGACGAACGCGGCGGAAGGGGGCGCTTATCTGACAGACGGAACGGAAAGTACGGTCACATTGATCAATAAACCCATCACCGAAGAATCCCAGAAACTTTTGAATCCGGACCCGTACGTCGGGATCGTCAACGGCGGGCTCAACCGTGCGCTGAACAATGTGGGATTTGTAGAGAGCGGTGAATCGGCGCCGGCGCTTGCGGCGGATGCCCTTGCCGGATCGAATGACGGAAAGATCATTGATCTGAAGGCGCATTACAGTGATCAGGGGATGGCAAAACTTGTTTTTTCGCAGCCTGTCGAGGCAAACGAGAATAAGATTTTAACTTTCCGTATCTGGGTGGACATGGACAGGAATCCGAACACGCAGACCATCGGTTCGTATCATTTCTATGCGAACCGTACGGATATTGAAAAAAAGTATTTTTATAATTTCGGGGAACTGGTAAACAAGCAGAGACAGTGGCTCGAAGTCAGTCTGACGGGGCAGGATATCCTGAACCTCGCGGATGAAGACGGCAACATCGGCGCACTGTATTTTGTGGTGACGACGTACAACGTGAAGCATGATTCGGTATTCGATATGCCGCCCGATGGGCAGTACGGGCATATCTATATCGACGAGATCACCTATGAGAATTCGCCCGATCAGGGAGGATATCCTTATCTTACCACCATGAATTCGGTCACGGCGCAGCTTGACGACAATCCGAGGATCAACGATCCGCTTCTCACGGCGCAGGGAGGGATCAAGGGAGTGAGCGGAATGGTTGCGGGCGGACTCGGCTTTGAGAGCCGCGCGGTTTTCACCCAGAGCGGGCCTGCGGGTTCGGAAGACGGTTCGGTCATATCCTTTGAGATTATCAATTCGCACCAGGGTTTGGCGCGGCTTCAGTTCAAACAGTTCAAGAGCGGAGAGCTGAGCGATGTATCCGTGAAGGCGAGCGAGATCGACGGGCTGAACGTGCGTCTTTGGATGGACGTGGAATCGGACGGATCGAGCACATCGTACGTGCGCGGAAACTATTATCTGATGGCAGATCGTTACAACATTGAAAACACTTATTATTATGCGGTCAAGGTGCAATGCAATCAGCAAAGGCAGTGGCTGGACGTGATCATCACGGGAAACGATCTGCAGAAACTTGCGGATGAAGACGGCAATATCGGAGCGCTGTATTTTTACTATGACACGCACACGACCGATCATCCGACGGGCGGGCATATTTATATTGACAGCATTCGTTACGACAGTTACAGCATTACATACATGAACGGGACGGAAAAGGTTGCGGAGCAAAAGGTGGTTTACGGGGACAAAGCGGAGAGCAATAAAGATCTGCAGGCGCCGGAAGGCAAAGTGTTTGCGGGCTGGACGACGGATGACGAGCATCCCTATTCGAACCTGTATGCGTTCGGGTCCCGAGTGACTTCTGACGTGACGTTGTATGCCTGGTGGCTGGATCAGACAGAGAATCATCCTGCGGCAGGCCTGTATGTAAGCGAAGACAATCTTGAAATTTCCCTGTTTGCGGGGAACACCGTGTATATCAAGGATCTGCTGCCGTACGGAACGCAGCTTCTCATCGGAACGGACGGCGAATCGAATTATGCGGTATATGCACTGGACGGGATCAGCAATTGTTTTGCGTACACGCAAAGCGGGCTTCAGCTGGACGGCAAAACGTATACGCTGCGGGACGCGCATACGGTGACGTATTCGTATTACGGCGACACGGCGGAGATGCGTTACGCGCTGGACGGTGAAGCGGCGGAGAATATTGCGGCGAAGACCAGAGACGGGTTTGCATTTGGGGGCTGGTCACAGGATGGCGAAACGTTATTCGATTTTGCGGCCAATCCGGTGAAGGGTGATCTGAACCTTGTCGCGCTGTGGTCGTACGTGGAATCCTCCGATATCGATTCGGTTCTGGGAAGTTATTATTCTGCCGATACGGGTTCGATGATCGTGCTCAAGGAGAACGGCGTGGCGCAGTTCCTTTCCGGGGACAAGACAGAGGAAAAGGAATTCCATTATCTTGTATCCGATCAACTGGTATTTGTGCAGGGAGGAGATCTGGTTCTCAATTATGATGCGTTGCAGCGGGCGTTTGTGTACGACGGGAACAGTTATTCGCTGTTGGGGAAATATTTCGTCATGTTTTACAGCGACAACGTTCTGATCATGCGTGCGGAAGCGTCGGAAGGGGCGTACACGATCACGGCGCCGACAGCTCCTGCGAAGGAAGGATATGTTTTCAAGGGCTGGCAGACGAGCGACGGAACGGCTTTCGACCCGACCGGTACGGTAGTGGCGAGCACATCCGTCTATGCGGTTTGGGAAAAAGCGGCGGCGGACAGCACCGTGACCGATCCTGCGGACGGCGGGGATACGGCGATCTGGGCAGTGTTCGGCGTTACGGTCGCTGTGGTTGTGGCATTCGGCGCCTTTGCCGTGGTGCTTGTCAGGAAAAAGCTGAAATAAAAGGGTTGGTTGGAGAAACAGGCTATTCAAAAAGTATTTAGGGGAACATATATGAAAACAACCGGTGGCGCGAAAAAGAGAAAAAGACGGAGCGCGGAGGAATGTATATTCATCATCAGTTTTATTATTCTCCCGATCGCATATTTTCTCGTATTTTATGTGTATGTCAATCTGAATTCCTTTGTTATGGGGTTTCAGCTCCGTGAAAACGGGCAGACGGTGTGGACGTTGGATAATTTCAAGCGGTTTTTCACCGAGATTTCCGAATCGGGATCGGAATTCCGCATTATTTTCAGGAATACGTTCATCACTTTTGCGATCAATCTTGTGATATTTCCGTGGGGGCTGGTCGTATCGTACTTTTTATACAAGAAGATCTGGGGAGCGAAAATATTCAGAGTTTTGTTCTGTCTTTTGATGATCATCCCCTCCGTCGTGACGACGACTGTTTACAAAGAGATGGTGGGGGTGAACGGATTCATAGCGAAGGGAGTGCAGGAGATGCTGGGGCTGGACTATACTCCGGAGCTGCTCGGGTCCACGCAATTTGCCAATTATACGATATGGGCAAAGCTGTTATGGGCATCGTTTACCGGCGACATCATCATCTGGGGCGGGGCGTATGCGCGGATCCCGGATTCGGTATTGGAAGCGGCGAAGCTGGACGGCGTGGGCTGGGTCAGGGAAATTGTTTCCATAATTGTACCGCTCATCTGGCCGACGTTCATACTCAAATACGTGATCTTGTTTTCGGGGATATTCTCGTCTTCGGGGGATGTATTCCTTTTGACGCAGGGGGAGTACGGGACGAATACGTTTGCCAACTGGATGTATATGCAGGTGTATCAGAACAGAGGCTCGGTCCTTTCCAATGCGTATAATTATCTGGCGGCGGTGGGGTTGCTGGTGACGGCCGTGGCGATTACGATCTCCACCAGCATCAGAAAGATAGCGAATAAGATCAACGAGGGGGTGACCTATTGAATACCGCGAAGAATTTTCAGAAAAAGAAGAGCTTGTTTGCGGTCATAAAGGGCAACAGGTCGCCGAGCGAATTTGTTCTGCACTGTTTTGTGTTCGTACTTTTTTCCGTATTCGCGTTCTCCTACGTTTATGTGTTGGTATGGGCATTTTTATCCGGGTTAAAGACACATTCGCAAGTAGTGCTGACGCCGTTTTCCTGGCCGGAAACGCCGTATTTCGGACATTATATCGAAGTATTGAGCTTTTTGGAAGTGGACGGCAACGGATTTTTCATGATGTTGTTCAACAGTATCTGGTTTTCATGTCTGGGCCCTGCGGTGAGTATTTTTACGACATCGATGTTCGCATATGTATCCAGCAAATACCGTTTTCCGTTCAGCAGATTTTTTTATCCTCTTTCGCTGATCGTGATAACGCTGCCCATATACGGCTCCTCGGGGATGTCGTATAAGCTGTATTACAGTCTGGGGCTGACCAATTCCTATCTGTATCCGCTGTTGAGCATAGGCACGTTCGGGACGAACTTTCTGTTTTTCTATGCGTATTACGAGGGGATTTCCAATACGTACATGGAAGCCGCCAAAATGGACGGAGCCAACAATTATGTGATATTTTTCCGCATCATTCTGCCGCTTGCGATGCCGATCATGGGAGCGCTGTATGTCACGGCGTGGATCGGTTCGTGGAACGGTTATGAAACGCCGTTGGTTTACTATCCGGAAATTCCGACGCTGAGCGTCGCGATCTTCACGATAGAAAAGGATATGCAGTATTATGTCAGGATGGATTTGCTGTTTGCGGCTTGCGTATACCTGACTCTGCCCCCGCTGATCATTTTTTCCTGTTTCAGCCGGGTGATCCTGAGCAATGTTTCTTTCGGCGGCATAAAAGAATAAATAATATCGAGGGGTGTTTTATGAAACAAATCAAGACGGTCATTGTACTGCTGTTATCGGTCTGCATGTTGTTCGCGACGGGATTGGCGGGATGCAGCAGCAAGCCCGATTCCGCTACGGACGTGGAGATCGTGTACTGGCGTTCCGGTCTGGGAGACGAGTGGATAACCGAGATGGTCAAAGCATTTAATGAAAGTCAGAGCGAATACGTTGCGCATCTGACGACCACGCCCGACGGCGAACGTTTTCCCAATGAAATAGCGCGCGGGGCAAAATACAATTCGGTCGACCTTTATCTTACGGGCTGTTCCAATTTCTATGATTTTGTGGAGTATCTGGAACCGATCAACGACGTACTCGAATCCACGATACCGGGGGAGAGCCGCACGATCGGCGACAAGCTGGACAAGACGTTTATGGAAAATTATGACGGCACGTATTATGCCATCACGTACGGCGGCGGCTGGGAAGGTATCGTTTGCAATGCGGCGTTTGTACCGCAGGATACCGTCATCAACACCACCGACGAGCTGGAGGCAGTCGTGATCGAGCTGGACGCGCAGGACATTGTTCCGTTCATTCATTATCAGAATTCTTTCGGCGGATACTGGAACCGTGTTTATACCATCTGGCAGGCGCAGTACGACGGATACGATTATTATTTAAACAATTTTCTCACGCTGACCGATGAAAACGGGAAATCTCCTTCGAAAGAGATCCTGATGCGTGAAGACGGCAGGCGGAAGGTGCTGGATGTACTCGAATCCATTGTTTCGCCCAATTATGTATTTTCCGGATCGAATTCCATTTCGTTCACCACCGCACAGACGCATTTTATCAACGGAGCGGCGGCGATGATGGTAAACGGGTCGTGGATGCAGAACGAAATGAAGACGACGGATTCGACCTATAAAGAATTCTATACGATCCGCCCGCCGATGATCAGCAGCATCGTGGAGACGTTTGAGGGTGCGGATAAAAACATGTCGGACAGCAAGCTGAGCTCGATCATAACCAAGATCGATGACGGCGTAGCGTATTCGGAAAGCGAGTACGGCTGCACGGAACAGACGTATAACCGCATAGCGGAAGCGCGCAATCTGATGGGGGCGAAGTTTACCGATCACAAGATGGCGATCCCGAACTACGCGGTCGGCAAGGAAGGCGCGAAGGCGTTTATGCGCTTTTTCTGTTCGGACGAGATGATCGAATACTATACGGGCGAACTGCACATGATCCGTCCCATCGAGTACAGCGACGGCCGCGAATACGATACGACGGGATGGAGCATGTTCGAACTTTCGCAGTTGGAATTCAGAAACAGTACGCCCGTTGTGGAATTTTATTATAAAGAAAGTCCGCTTTTCAAGTACGGCGGGGCATCGTACTATGCAAAAATCAATATTGTCAACAAGCTGAGCAACAGGGGTGAGGATTACTGGTCGGCGGTTACGATCTGGACGAACATGATGAACACCTTTGACAAAAACTTTGACACGTATTGTATCAATGCGGGGATTGTGTTATGAAAAACAGATTTTTCAGGATCATGATTGTATTTGTTGCGGTGATGCTGTCCTTTGCGACGGTTTCCGTGACAATGGCATATGCGGGAATGTCGGATGTGACCGTCGCGTCCGACAGCACGTTTGCGGGGGAGATCGGAAAGGCGAACTGGTACTATACGGACGGAGTATACGGGGAATCGGACTCGATCGTATTCGGGTCGGAATCCAATGAGGACAGCCGTATTCTTTCCAGGATCAAGGTGGATGATGTGGGGCAATACGGCAGAGAAAAGGCGCTGGAAGCGACGATCGTCCTGAAAATATCCTCGCTCGGCACGGGCGAGCGGTTCATGATCGGTTTCGGAATGCGGTCTGCGGCGGCGAAACTCGGCTGTGCGTCCTCGACTACCGTATATTTCACCAATTCGGACAGCGGGCTGCAGTGCGGGGTATTCAAGACAGACGAATCGGAGAAAGAGATTGTCATTTCCGAGGCGAAAGCGTTCAGCGGCAATGCGGCGGGCAGCGATATCGCCTTAAATGTAGTGATCAAATCGGATGGCGGCATAAACGTGACCGCAAACAATACCGTGATCTGTGACGAAGCGTCGGCGGGAGCCTATTTTGTAGGGTATTTCGGGATGGGACAGAGTGCGCAGAGCCTTGTGAAGATCACGAGCTGTTCGGTGACCTCGGGCGCGTACGATACGCCCGTAACGCCGGAAGTGAGCGAGGCGGACTTTACGAACGACGAATTCAACGCCAACGAATGGTACACGGTCATGTCGCCGAGCTGCTATGCGCCTTCGACGATGAACGTTTCCGGCGGCAGGCTTAATTTTGTCAACACGGGGCAGTCGTCCATATGTACCATGTATATGTATTCCAACTTTGAATTCACTTTCGATATGCCTTATCTGCTGAAGTCGACGGAATACAACAGTGCGGGAGATATCATCAAGCCGCATTCTAGTTGGTGGGGTATTTCGTTCGGGTGTCCTTCCTACGAGGGCTGGGCAGGCAACATGCTTACCAGTGCCCATGCCATCGGATTCCAGCCGAGCACGGGACACGATGCGACCGCAACGGGCGCGACGACGCACGTCGCGTATCAGATCAACGGGAAAACGACGGTTGCGGGAAATGAGCTTGTCGGGAATTACAATCTCTGGGATCCGGCAAACGAAGGGAAGACGTACACTTTCAAACTTTCCGTGGTCGACGGAACGGTGGGGTTGTTTATAAAAACTACGACCGAAACGGATTGGTTTGAAATACTTTCGGCGGATATCGGATACACGCCGCTCGGATACGTGGGCATACTTGGCATGGGGCATACCGCGGAAGAGGGCAACAGCATGATCGCGAGCGGAGATCAGAAGAACATAACGGTTGCAAACTTTTCTCTGGATAATCTGCGCGTGGTGAACAAGGATCAGGATGCGCAGATCGAAGAGGTACCGTTCAAGAGCAACCGTATTGAAATCCCTTCCGATTTCAGCTATACCAATACCTGGAAGGACAGCGATCTGCTTGCGGAGAAGCTGGAAAGCGGTGAGATTCCGGAATCGAAGAGTGTTCGGTGGCCGTGGATCGCAGTGATCGGTGCGGCGGGCATCTGTGCTATTTCGGTCATTGCCGCCGTGGTGATTGTTCTGGGCAAGAAAGGGGAGAAGAAAAAGTCATGAAAAAGAAAAAACTTCTGTGTATAGTACTGGCGGGGATCATGCTTGCGTTCGGATCGGCGTGCAGCGGAAAAGGGCTGTCGCGCATAGAAGAGGACAGTTATCAGGCGAGTACGGTCAGGGAAGAAAAAGAGGTATATGCCGTCAGCTACGACATCATCGGCGGAAAGGATGCCATGCCCATCGGGGCGTTTTACGGGCCGTTCACGGCGTCGAGCAGCATCAACGGGCAGGCGTTTCCCGATTATGTCAGCGAAGAATATTTCCGTCTGTTTGACGCGGCGGGGGTCAATCTTCTCGTTTATCCGGCGGAATATTACAATTCGAATCCGTCGTCCGTAACGAATGCGCTGGAACTTGCGGAACAATATAACATGGGTTATTTTGTGATGCACAGTTATTTCAATACGGTGATCAGCACCAAGCAGGTGGACATGGCGCAGCTTGCGTCCATTATCAAGCAGTTCACGTCTTACGCGTCGTTTGTTGGGATCCATACGGTAGACGAACCCACGACGGTAAAGTTTGAAGGGATGGGGGTGCTGAACGATGCTTTCTATTCTCTGGGGGTAGACGGAATACATACCTATGCGAACCTATATCCCACGTATTATTGGCAGATCAATTATACGGGCGGCACCGAAGAGAACATCACATACGAGGAATATGTAGACAGGTATATCAACACGGTACATCCCCGGTTTCTCTCTTACGATCATTATGTTTTTGAATCGTATGACGGAAGTTACCGATCCAACGTCGATTATTATTTTCAGAATCTTTCTCTGATACGGCAGAAAGCGGAGCAATACCGAATCCCGTTCTGGGTATTTGTGCAAGCGGGCGGGCACTGGAACGACAGTTCGCAGGAAATCCCGAAAATCGAGCATTTCCCGAACGAAGGTGAATTCATGTGGAATGTTTCCACGCAGCTTGCTTACGGGGCGAAAGGCATTCAGTATTTCCCTCTTTTGCAGCCGAACAATTTTGCGATGGCGGAAAACGGGGAATGGGATTTCGGCAGGAACGGACTGATCGGGACGTTCGGGAATCTCAACCAGTGGTATTTCTATGCGCAGAAAGTGAATCAGCACATTGAAAGTGTGGACAATGTACTGATGAACGCGGCGAACGAAGGCGTGATCGCGTCGGGTGCGGCGAAAGCGGATATCGAAAGCCTGCCCGAATGCATTGCGAGCGGGAAGTATTACGAGCTGGAGAATGTCAGCGGAGACGCGCTAGTCGGGTGTTTCAATTATCACGGAAAGACAGCGCTGTATGCAGTCAATTATTCCATGACGGACAAACAGACGATCCAACTTTCTTTTGACAAGAATTACGGGTATGAAGTCACGCAGCGCATGCAGACGGTCGAAGTTGCCGGCAACCAGATCCCGCTCACGCTGGAAGCGGGGGAAGGCGCGCTGATCGTCTTGAAGTGATAAGGAGAAAGGAACGTTGTCTATCAGAAACAGAAAAGCAAAGAGCGCGGATGCCGTTTCTTTCGATATCATCGGCGGGGAAGATGTCATGCCTATCGGGGCGTTTTTAGGACCTTTTTCCCGCGATGATGCGGACAAAAAAGATTATCCCGAATTGAATATCACCGTTATCGACCCCTTGACGGCGACGATCGGGCAGGGCGAACTCGTCAAAGCGGCGGTGCGCCTGCGAGACGAGGGGAAGAGCGCGAAAGAGGCGGCCGATTACGTCAACGAAATGAAACACCATATCCAGCACGTGATCATCGCGAACGATCTGTATTATCTGAAACGCGGCGGCAGGGTCTCCGCGGCGGCGGCCGTCGCGGGCACGCTTTT
>USSJ01000009.1 GCA_900557285.1 uncultured Clostridia bacterium
GACCTGCAAATCATTTGCAGGGCGCGCCGCTTTTGCGTAAAAAAGGTGCCGCGGCGCGCAAAATTTTTGCGCGCCGCGGCATTCTTCAGTTTCGCGTAAGGTTGAGCATCTGAGAAATTTTTCTGTATTTTCCGGGCGGCATTCCCGTCAGTTTGCGGAACTGGCGGTTGAAGTAGTTTTCGCTTTCGAAACCGCAGGCGTAGGCGATCTCGCGCACGCTGCGGTTGCTTTCGAAGAGCATGGAGATGGCCATATTCAGTCTTTTTTGCAGAATGTACTGCTGGGGAGAAATTTTAAACTGTTTTGTGAACAGGCTGCTGAAATAGGTCGTGCTCAGGTACATGAGTTCGCTCAGCTGTGCGTTGGTGATGGTGTTTTGGATGTTGTCGTCGATGTATTTGAGGACGGGCACGAACCGCGCGGAACTGGCGTATACTTCTTCGCTGTTTTCGGGCAGAAATTTGGACAGGAGGAAGCGCAGAAGCCCTTCGCAGGCGAGCCGGTCGGAGATCCCTTTCCGTTCGTCGGGCTTTTGAACGAGCTTTGTAAGCAGATCCATGATGGGTTCGTCGGTGGGCGAGGCGGGAACGATATTTTTTGTCTGGAAGACGGAAAGATAGCTGGCGGTGGTGATATCCAGGTTAAAATGGATCCAGTAGTGCTTGAGGATCTGGTCGCAATGCGCATCGAACAGGGAAAAAGCCGGGATGAAATAGAGATTCCCGGGGACAAGTTCGAGCTTTTTATTGTTTTCTAAAAAAATGATTGCATGTCCGCTGACGATGTAATAGATCCTGTAATAGGGGAAAAAGGCGACAAAGCGGTGCCAGGAGCTGTCCACGCTGTCACAGCCTGCTTCCATGATTTTCGGTTTCATCCCTTCGAAAGGGTTGATGTTTTCGTTCATTCCAAACCTCGGTCAACTGGTTTTTTATATACACTATTATATAGTATCAAAGATAGGCTTGTCAAATTTTTACAGAGAGCCGTTTTTCGGTTATCGATAACGCATTCTTAAATAAATGTCATAAAAAGGTATTATTTCCAGCAAAAATCATAAAAAAGTTCAAGTTTTCCATAAAATAATTCATTGTTATGAAATAGAGATGGCGTTATAATAGAGCCATAAGGAAAAGTTTAAAGGAGAAAAACTGTATGAAAAAGCTGCCCGTGCTTTTGGGAGCGGTCCTGGCGTTGGTGCTGGGAGGAATTCCTTTTCTTGGTTTACAGCCGAAAGCGGAGACTGAAAATGCTTCGTTGCTGTATGGTCAGCCGACAGTGATATTGGAAGGAGAGACCGAAAGTGTTCTGGATTCGATGCAGGAGACTGCGGGAGTATCTTCCGTCAAGTTTTTGCTGGGGGTGCAGGACGGAGTACTCAGCGTGAAAGACGCTCGGGGAAATGTTCTGTGCACGCTGGAAGAGGCATATGCGAAGCTGCCGAAAGGGGCTTCGGTGATTGCGGAAGTTTCGGACGATACCGCGTTTGCCCTGTATGCGGACTTTGCAAAAGAAAAGGAGATCAAAAACCCGGGTGTGCTTTCTTCGGACATCACGGTGCTGAATGCTGCGTCTTCGGCGGTGAGCGGGGCGGATCTGTTCTATGCGCCCGCGTCGGCATCGACGACGCAGGAATGTCTTGCGGAGCTTGAGAAGGCGAACGTACTGGGGATCCAGGTTCTTGTTCTTTCGCACGCGGACGCGAGCGTGGACAACGTGCGGTACCTGCAGGCGCGGTTCAAGAGCGTGTGGGTCGAGACGGACGGGAGCGCGGCGCAGGTTGCGGACGCGGTCGGTTCGGGAGCGTACGGGATCATTACGTCGGACGTGCAGACAGTGCGGGATCTGTTCGTGAAGATTGCGGCGGCTTCGGATACGGATGCGGAAGGCTACCCGATGGTGATCACGCGCACGCCGTTTGTGGCGGCGCACAAGGGCGATCACATGCTGTACCTGGAAAACAGCGCGGAAGCGGTGGCGGAAGCGGCAAAGATCGGGGCGACCCACGTGGAGATCGACATCCGCCTGACGAAAGACGGGCAGGTCGTGGTATTCCACAACGATCAGATTTCGTACAACGGGAAGAACGTGAACGTGAATTTGCTGACGCTGGATGAGATCAAGTCGATCGATCTTCCGAGTGCGAACGGCTGTAAAGTACCGACGCTGGAAGAGGTGTTCGACGCGGTACTGACTTCGGGAAACGAAGATCTGGTGATGGTGATCGAGCTGAAGGGGAAGGAGGCGGATCTTGTGCCGTTGTTTGCGGCGAAAGTGCGCCAGTACGACATGGCAGACCGCATTGTGCTGATCTCGTTCTACGAGAACCAGCTGGATCTTGCGCGGGAGTATCTGCCGAACACGTCGGTATCGTTGCTGCAGTACCTGACGGACGGCGACACGGCGCTGACGGCGGCGAAAACGCGCGGCGCGGGCATTGATATGGCGTTCAATATCGACAGCAGCCTGAAAGGGACGAACATCCGCACCAAATACGGCAACGGCACGACGACGAGCAGCGCGTATCTGGACGTGTTCCGTACGTTTGCGGACAGAGGGTATTCGCTGTGGATGTGGACATATGATTTGAATTCTATGACGGAAGCGTTCCGTTACGGGGTAACGGGCATCACGACGGACGATCCGCGGTATGCTTCCGATAAAATAGAAAAATTGCAGATCGGACAGGAAATTTCCGTAGAAGCATTGCCTCAGAACGGCGAGACGATCGAGATCCCTGCACTTACATACAAGGGTGAATCGACAACCGTTCCGGCGAAAGTAATCTATTTGAATGATAAGAATACCAAAGCGGTGCTGGTGTGCCGCAGGGAAGGCGAAATCGGGCTGGTCAGCCAAAGTGTAACATTCCGTGTTGAGGGGGGCGGAAGTACGGGCGAAAGTGCAGGCGGATGCAGCAGCGTCGCTGTCTTTTCTGCGCTTGCTGTTTCCGGAGTGTTGCTTTTGGCGGGTATCCTGTTTACTGTTTGGAGGAAAGCAAATTGAAAAAGAAACTGATTCGAATATTTGCATGTATGTTGGCCTTTGCGGCGGTATGCGTTCTCGGCGCAAGCTGTGCAAGGGAGCCGAAACCCGATGGAGGCAATAATAAAGAGCCGAACATTGCGGATTTTCCTTTTTACAATGCAGACTACATGAGTCTGCAATATGTGAAAGAAACGTATGAAAACTCGATGACAAAGCCCTATTGGCTCGGAAACGTCATCTACAACGAACTGGCGCTGCCGATTTCATACAACAACGGTGACGCCTATGCAAACCTTCTGTATACGCCTTTGGCGGTGGTTTCGGTGATGGACCAGAAACTTTCCGTAACGTATGAAGAGGGGAAAGACTATGTGGTGGACAAAGAAAACAAGCGGCTGGTGATCCCGGAAGGATCTTCGATCGAACTTCTTTCCGAAAATGCCGAGCACGGGGTAGACATTCCGGAAGGATACGAATACAGAACCGATTCCGTGAGCAAATACACGGTCTGGGGCGGACAGCCGGGCGATGCGAGCGCGTATGTTTACACCGAGAGCAGCCTGTTCTACGGACGGTATCTTTCGATCACGTACGCATACGACATCAGCGAACTTCCCGCGGGGTTGTTCAACACTTATGACGGGACGATGCTGATGAATTTCCGCAGCAAGCTGGCGGCGGGCGAGGATGTGAGCGTGGCGTTTATCGGTGACAGCATCACGGACGGAAGCTCATCCACGGGGGATAACCTGCACGTGGAGCCGAACACTCCCTGCTATGCGAAACAGGTCTGTGCGGAGATCGAGAGGGTTTACGGCGTGAATGTGACGTACACGAGCGGAGCGAAGGGCGGCACGAAGAGCGAGTGGCCCCTGACCGGGGAAGGCCTGCTGAGTCTGAACCGTGTGCTGGAAGCGAAACCCGATCTGTGCGTGATCGCATACGGGATGAACGACGCGACGGCGGATCCTCCCGTTTCGGCGGTGAAGTACCAGTCGAATATTGAAAACATTATGCTCAAAGTGCGGTCGGCGAATCCGAATTGCGACATTATTCTGGTGAATTCTTTCCCTTGCAACCCTCTGTACGAGAAGGAAGCGGGGCTGTTCGACAATTACGGCAGGAAGCTGGAAGAGCTTTCGCAGAAATACGACGACGGCAGTGTGAAATACATCAACATGCAGACGGTAGGCAAGAATTTCCTGCAGATCAAGAGATATTGCGAAATTTCGTCGAGCAACGTCAATCACCCGAACGATTTCTTGCACCGCGTATACGCGATGAACATCATGACGGCGATCTGCGATTACAAAACGGTCTGAAAACAAAAAAGGTTTTTACTTTCCAAGTAAAAAGTCAGTGCAGACGCACTGACTGCCAAATTAACAGAAAATCCGCGGGAGCGGAAAAAGATAAAGGAGAAGACAATGAAAAGATTTTTGAAGGTGATCCCTTGTTTGCTCTTGGCATTGGTAATGGTGGCAGCGGCAGTCGGATGCTCGTACAAGCGTCCCGGCGACACGACCGAAGAGGTAAAATATACTATAAATTTTGATCTTCCTGCGAGCACGAAGACGACGATCAAGGTGCTGATCCCCGACGACGAATACGAGCGCAAGATCATGAACGCGCTGATCGCGGGATTCAACCAAAAGTATCCGCTGATCGAAGTGAAGATCAACACGCTGACGATCGATCGTTACAACACGGTCGTATTCCAGCAGTCGCAGGCGGGAATTCTGGCAGACATCGTTTGGACGAACTCATCCAACTTCTACTTCCTGATCAGCAACGGCATTTCGCTCAACCTGAATCAGTTTATAGAGCAGGGTACGCAGGCGGGCGTGTTCAATTATGAAACCGATTTCAATTCGGATTTCAAAGGAATGGGTATGCTTGGTGAGAACCGTTATGCGATCCCCCGTTCGATTGACTCGGTGGTATGCTTCTACAACAAAGAGATTTTAGAGAAAGCGGGCGCGGACATGTCTTTGGTCAGAGACGGTTGGACTTGGGACGATTTCCTGACGATCTGCGAATCTGTGCGTAATTTCTACGATACGACGAGCGATTCGGAGTACAAGAATTCGCAATTCTATCCCGTGGATGCGAACCTGACGTGGGAATCGGTGGCATATCCGATCATCAAGAGTCTGGGCGGCGAAGTGCTGAACGAGAACGGCGAATTTGCGTTGACGAAAGAAAAGAGCGACGAGGTTGTGGCGTTTGTGAAGGAACTCGTGGACAAGAGATATGTGGCGACCAAAAATACCAGCCAGTCGAGTTTTGAAAGCGGCACGGGCGCCTTGTATTTCCAGTCGACGTCGATCGACAAGCTGTACAACAAGGCGTCGCTGATCAATCAGATAACCCAAAAACCCAAATTCGACGTCGTATCTTTCCCTCTGATCAACGGGGAAAGCTCCGTGATCGGCAACGGAATTGCGGGATATGCGATGAACAAGGCGACTGCGTCGGATCAGACGAAACTGGATGCTTCGGCGGCATTCCTTGCGTACCTGATGAGCTATGACGGACAGCAGAAAGTGGCTTTGGACGGCGGACTGAACCTGCCTTCCATCCGCAGCGATCTTTCCATCGAGAATCCGGAAGCGAACTGGCACAAACAGTACAGTGCTTCTTTCAACATGGAAGCGTATTTATGGGGCTCGGAGTATAAAATGGGACTTCCGTTCCTGGCGGACACCAAGCCCGAATTTACGAGCGGGATCGTGAATGCAATGAATACGTACGTCGGCGCGTATGCTTTGCAAGAAACGGCAGATACCGCATACAACCTGTTCAAAGGGGAAGTGCAAGATGTATTCAACAGCATCGTCTGAGGCGGAAGAGAAGAAAATGACCGAGAGCGCGGCGAAAAAGCCGTCGCCGCGCTCCGGTAAGATCAAACAGATCTGGAAAGAGAACCGGGAAGGCTGGATGTTTGTGGCACCTTTGGTCATCGGTCTTGCAATCTTTACGCTTTATCCGATGGTACAGTCACTGATCTGGTCTTTCTTTAACTATACGGGCGCCATTTATTACTACCCGGTAGGATTGGGCAATTTCCGCTATATGTTTGCGACCGATCCGGTTTTCTGGAAAGTTCTCGGCAACACGGTTTTCTATGCGTTTGTCAGTGTGCCGATCGTGCTGGTATCCAGCTATTTGCTGGCGACGCTTGTAAATTTACCGTACAAGAGCGTGGGCGTGTTCCGCGTGATCTATTACCTTCCCTGCGTGATACCGGGGGTGGTATCCGGGCTTTTGTGGAAGGATATTTTTGCGACGAACGGCGTATTCAACCAGTTTCTGGGGCTGTTCGGACTGCACAGCCAGTTTTTTGAAAGCGAAAGTTCGTGGACGGCGATCAGCTCCATTTTCCTGATGAATATGTGGAGCATCGGCGGCGGCATGATCTTATGGCTTTCGGCGTTCAAGGCGATCCCCGCACAGCTTTACGAAGCGGCGAAGATCGACGGCGCGGGCAAGATCCAGCGTTTCCTGAACGTTACCATCCCGATGAGCTTCCCGATGATATTCTTCAATGTCGTGACGATGCTGATCGGAACGCTGCAATACAACGGTACGCTCACCTATGCGTACAACGGACAAGGCTACCGCAATTCGCTGTACATGTTTGCAGTATTCATCTACAATGAAGCGTTTGTGAACAGCAAATACGGTTATGCGAGCGCGCTGTCGTGGTTCCTGCTGATCTTTATCGGTATTCTGACCGCATTCCTGTTCTTTGCCCGTTCTAAGATATACAGGGAGGACTGACGATGCAAGCGATCAAAAATTCAACTCTGGATATCAATATCAAAGTCAGGCGCAGCGAGATCATTTTCAAAGTGCTGATGCACGTGCTGATGATCGTTATTGCGCTGATCCTGGTGTTTCCGTATTTTTACATGGTCATGAAGAGCCTGATGACGCAGGAAGAAGTGATTTCGCCCATGTTCAGGCTGTTCCCGGAGGTTCCGCAGTTTTCAAACTATGCGCAGATCCTGCAGGACAGCGGGTATCTTGCGGCGTTCGGGCACACGATGCTGGTGATCGTGTTCAACCTGATCGCGGTTCCGCTTTCGGCGACGTTTGTGGCGTTCGGGTTTGCGCGCTGCAAATTTATCGGTAAGAACATTATTTTTGCGTTCATGCTCTCGACGCTGATGCTTCCGAGCGTGGTGACGCAGGTTCCGCTGTACGTCCTGTATTCGAAGATCGGCTGGCTGAACACGCTGTATCCGCTGACGATCCCGAACATTACGGGCGGCGGCGCGATCTACATATTCCTTGCGCGTTCGTTTTTGCAGAGCATCCCGAAGGACATCGACGATGCGGCGAAAATCGACGGGGCAGGGTCTTTGCGCAGATACTTCTTTATCGGGCTTCCGCTCTGTAAGCCCATCCTTATTTATATCATGATCAACGTGTTCACGTCCAACTGGGGCGATTACTACGGCCCGTTGGTGTGGCGTTTGGACGACAGCTTCCCGGCGACGCTCGCATACAAAGTGTTCTATCTTTTGCAGAACGGCGCAACGGGGAACGATATGGTTCACATCCGTATGGCGGCAGGCGTTATCATGAGCCTTGTGCCGGCGGTACTGTTCTTTATATTCCAAAAGCAGCTGATCGAAGGGGTTGCGATGGACGGATTAAAAGGTTAGGAGCATCGGATGAAAGGAAGCAAATTTTTGAAAATGTTTACGATATGCGCGTTATCGGCGGCATTTTTATGCGGCTGTGCGCGCGGCGGGAACGGCGGCAGCGGCGGAAACGGAGAAACGGAACTGAAGTACGATACGCGCGGCCTTACGCCGCAGGAATACAGTGTGGCGAACCTGGTGGCGACGGACGATTACGGCAGGACGGTGGAAGTGCGCGATCCCACGAACGCGGAAAAGAAATACGTAGGCCTGTTTTATTTCCTGTGGCTGGGTTCGCAGAGCATGACGGGCATCTACGATGTGAACAAACTGGAAAAGCTGGGCGACGATTCGCCGCTGTATGATACAAACGATCAGACGGGGCAGAGCCCGACGGGGCAATTCCATTTTGCGAGCGAGCCGCTCTACGGATACTATTCCATGCGCGATCCGTGGGTGATCAACCGCCATGTGGAACTTCTGACGATGGCGAACATCGATTACATCATGTTCGACTGCACGAACACGCTCATATACGAGGATGTCGTGAGGTTGATCCTGGAAACGCTGCAAAAGTATGCCGACCAGGGCTGGAACGTGCCGAAAGTTTCTTTCTACACGAATTCTTCTTCGGCGGACACGGTGCGCAGGATCTACAACGCGTTCTATGTATCGGGGCAGTACGACAGCCTCTGGTTCCGCTTTGACGGCGACACGCGTCCCGTGATCGTCGGCATTTCCTCCGCGAACATCGGCTCGACGGACCAGTCGCTTTCATCCGGCGCGGCAACGGTTCTGCCGACAAGCGATCCTCTGTACAGCTATTATAATTTCTATGAATCGCAGTGGCCTTCGTCGTCCAAAGTGGACGATGATAAGGGTTTCCCCTGGATGCAGTGGGGATCTCCCGCGCCGCACCAGAACGGGAATGCGTCGGTAAGCGTGGCGCAGCATTCGGAGTCGAGCGTATTCTTTTCCGATCAGCTTCCCAATTCTTCGCGCGGCTACAACGGGTCTTCGGTGGAAGAGGACTGGCGGCAGGGCGCAAATTTCAACTGGCAGTGGGAGCAGGCGTTCGCCTATAACAAGGCGGGCATGGTCAAAAACGTGTTTGTGACGGGCTGGAACGAATGGACGGCGATCAAATCGGTTACGGGCAAACCCGGCGGCGGAAGCAGTACGAGCGGCTATACGGGCAAAGACATATGGTTCGTGGACGATTACAACGCGGAGTATTCGCGCGATATCGAGATGGGAGTCGAGTACGGGGACGGATTCTATATGCAGCTGGCGGCGAATACGCGCAAGCTGAAAATGGGAGAGAGCACCAAGTACAAGATGGTGACCAAGACGATCGACATACAAAACCTGGACGACTGGAAGAACATTTTGCTTGAATATGCGGATTTCTCGGGCGACGCGATGGCGCGTGACGGCGAAAATGCCGCAAACGTGGCGCATACGTATGTTGACAATTCTAACCGCAACGACATCGTTTCGATCAAGGTCGTGCACGATGCGGAATATGTATATTTCCGCGTGGACACGAAAGATCCGATCACGGAATACAACGGAACGGATACCAACTGGATGAATCTTATGATCGGCGCGGGCGACACGACCAATTCTTTTGCAGGCTTTAACTACATTATAAACCGTAAACCGGGCGAAAACGGTACAACGTCTGTCGAAAAATACAGCGGAAGCGGTTACAACTGGACGGATGCGGGCTCGGCGGAGATCTATGTATCCGGGAATACGATCGTTTATAAGATAGCTTTGTCGGCGCTGGGGCTGACGGGCGAGGATGTATCTTTTTCGTTCAAAGTCAGCGACAATGTGCAGAAACAGACTTTCAGCGAAAGCAAACAAGAAGATCTCGATATAATGGACTTTTATTGTACCGGCGACAGTGCACCGATCGGCAGATTCGGTTACGCGTACGGTAAGTAAAGAAAAAATTTAAGGAGAGGAGGATTTATGAGCAGGACTAAGAAATTGCTGGTATTGCTTCTTGCGATCTGCATGGCAGTTTCGGCGATCATGTGTCTGTCGTTCTCTGCGTTTGCAGAGGGCGAGACAGCCGCGAATGTATTGGGAGTCACGACAAGCAAAGGTAACAGCAGTTATCCCATTCGGGTTGACGTCAACACCGACGTGAAAAATACCCTCGGGAACGACGGAAATCTGAATACGACGGAAATGTCTAAGGTCACATTCCGCCGCGGATCTGCCTCCAAGAGTGCAGACATCATTCAGGGGCATGGGACGCTGATGTATTGTTATTTCAAGACGAGTGAAGATCTTCCGCTTACGGAGAATACTTTCATGCGCGGCGATATTCTGAATATTGCGGCAGGCTTTGTATTCCAATCGTTAGACAAAGCGACCAGCTACATCATCAATGAGGAAGTCAACTACATTTACGATGGTGCGACCTGGATCAAAGGCACGGAGCTTCCTTCCGAACCGCAGGAAGCGACGGCAAGCATCCTCACGGCGGAAAGGGTGAAAGGGAACACTTCTTTCCCGATGCGCGTGGATGTCAATACGAACGTAAAGAGCTCGCTCGGCGATCAGGGCAATCTGATCGGGGCGGATCTGGCCAAAGTCACGTTCGTCCGCGGAGATGTTTCCATTCCCGCCGGCGTGATCCAGGGTCACGGCACGAAATTCTACTGCTACTTTGCGGTGGGCAGCAGCGGGCTGGATATCTCGACGGAAGGCGCACAGGAAGGCGATAAATTCATCATCGACGAAACGTTCTCGTTCAAGTCGAAGGACAGCGCTTTTATTTACACGGTGGATACGGGCCATACCTATGTGTATGACGGCACGAAGTTTGTGGAAGATTTCAGCAGCTTCACAGAGATGAAGATCAAATCCGTCACGACGAAGGACGTTGTGAACAACGACAAGGATTCCATTTTCTTTGTAACAACGGATTCTGCAAATACAGCCAATTTCGGTACCGACGATTATACGGCTACAAACATTCTGAACTACATCACGTTCACCTTCCCGGACGGAACGGCGGCTGATGTCTGGTTTTGCCGTGTAAACGGTTCGGTGGCTCGTTTCTTTATTCGTACGGGCGGAACGAACCTGAATATCAACACGCTTCCCGTCGGCAGCGTGATCACTATCAAACCCGGCTTCCGCATCCTTGCGACGGAAGCGGTGCAGAAAGAAGTATCTTTCGTCTATGACGGGGAAGAATGGAGCGAATACGACGGCACGGCGATCACGGCGTCCGCGCGCATTACCACGGTCGCCATGGGCAACGGAAACGCTTCTTATCCGATCACGTTGAGTGTTTCTACGAACATGCTCAACCTTGGCTCCCTGGCGAACCTGACGGCGGATAAAACCAAAGTAACGTATACGCGCGGCGACAAGAGCGTGAACGTAGGCGTCGTGCAGGGTTACGGTAAGAACCTTTTGATGTATTTTGCAAGTTCGAGCGATCTTACCCTGACGCAGAATACTCCCGAAAAGGGCGATATCCTGAAAATTTCGGCAGGATTCACGTTCAACAGTGCGTCCAAATCGTGCGTTTATAAAACGGCGATCGACTATGTGTTTGTTTACGGCGACAACGGATTCGAAGCGGATCTTTCTTCCTTCACGGACATGAAGATTCTTTCGCTTACGACGAAGGATCCGAAAAACGGAAACAACGACACGGCGTTTTATGTAAATACGAATTCATCCAACGAGAAGAATTTCGGCGATCCGAATTATACGGACACGGATATTCTCAACTATGTGACGTTCACGTTCCCCGACGGAACGAAGGGCGACATTCATTATTGCCGCGTGAACAATACGGTTGCGCGTTTCTATATCCGCAAGAAGGATAATTCGGGCAACATCGGCACGGTGGAAAAGGGCAGCATGCTCACGTTCAGCAAAGGATTCCGCATCCTGCCGAGCGAAGCGCTCAAAGAAGACGTAATCTACATCTACACGGGTTCCGAATTCCAGCTCCTGAAAGAGCCGACGGATTTCAGCATCGCGGCGGATCAGAAGACGGTGGTGATCGCAGGTTCCACTTTGCAGATCAATGTAAAGGCGGATGCGGGCGTCAACGTCAACTATACGTACAAAGTCGACGACAACAAGATCGCTACGATCGATTATAGAGGCAAACTCAATGCCATAAAGGCAGGCAAAGTGACGGTCACCGTAAGCTATAAGGATATTTCCAGAACGATCGAGATCACGGTTCGCGACGAGACGTCGGAAGAAAAAGAAAAGCGTCAGTTTGTGATCGAACAGCCGGAGAACGGGATCAAGTACTATGTCCCGGTCAGCACGGACGAAAAGCCCACGTCCATTTTGACGCAGGGATTCGATCTGCAGGGCAAATACATATTTGCGGACGGTTCGGAGAGCGCGCCTTTCGATATCAAAGACGACTGGTTCAAATCCTTTAAAGAAACGGATGGCAGCTACAAGACTCCGGGTGAATATCATCTTGTGATCATGAATGATGACGAATTCGAAACGGAGATCACGGTTGTCGTTTATGAATACAAAAAAGTAGGTCTTTTCAACAGCATCGGCGTATCGGGCTATGATATCGACGACGACCGCAACCCCGGAGAAGGAACCTGGAACGGTCATATGATGATCGGGCTTTCGAGCTATTCCACGAACTCGACCAACCTGCTCTCGCAGAACGAACTGAACAAGATCGCGTCCTATATCGAATATACGACGGCAGAAGGAAAAGTCTACCTGGGCAGCGGCGACGACAAACGCATCGGCGTATGGCAGATCGGCACGAACATGCTCGTCATGATCAAGCCGGAAGGCGCGACGACCAACATGGGATATTCGTCGGAAGATCATTACAAAGGAACGAAGTACGCGGCCGTCTATCAAAAAGGTGACAAGATCACGTTCAAAGAGGGTATGCCTATCTATGCCTGGATCGGGAATAAGTCGGTAGATCCGAACCGTCCGATCGAAGGGGAAGGCTATCTGATCATAGAAGGGTATCTGGATGCGGATTATACCTATTACTGCTATGAAGAGGACGGCACGAAGAGCTTGTGGCAGCTGTATAAGGAATACACGGACTTCAAGCTGAGCGAGAGCATGACGATCACGGCGGGCGGCACGGCGTCCGTGGGCGCGGTGCGCGTACCTTCCGATGCGACGCTCGGAACGTTCTCGTACGAGTCTTCCGATTCGAACATTGTTACGGTAACGCAGCAGGGCAACATGATCGGTATGAATGTCGGCACGGCTACGATCACGGTTACGCTTTCGGGCGGCGTGGATGCAGAAGGCAATCCGATG
>USSJ01000010.1 GCA_900557285.1 uncultured Clostridia bacterium
GTATCGTAACGGACATCCGTTACCCTGCCACCTACACGCAGGAACAGATCTGCAAACTTTTAAATCAATTCGGCGCGCCCTATACCCTCTTGCACTGCCAGGAGCCCCTGTTCAACGACAAGAACGGATTTCTCATAACCGCTCTGCAAAAAGTGTATCAAAAACACACGGGAAAGGCGGACGCCCCGCTCGCCATTGGCGGTGGAACGTATGCGCGCGCCCTCAAAAACGGGGCAGGTTTCGGACCGCAGTTCGCGGACGAACCCTCCACCATTCACCAGAAAGACGAGTATATAACCCTTGAAAACGTGCAAAAACTGCTCGATATCTATACGGACGCCATCTACGAACTGACCAAATAACGTATATATTCCTTTTTTTCAAAAAAAAATGCGTAAAACTTGCATAAGTTAGAAACCAAAAACAGAATTGAAACAGATGAAAGGCTTTTCTACGCTTGATCCATAAATTTACGGTGATCTGGAGAAAATCAGACAAAATTTGCGCCCGCGGTATAACCGCGGGCGCATTATTTATTTACTTTTCTTCCTTTCTGCTATCCGACAATAGCTTGTTTTTATAATGATGCTGTTAAATGAACAGAATGATCGCCACAACCATCCCACCAATAGAAAGCAATGCAATAATGAATGCTCCTGCCGCATAGCTGCGTTCTTCAGGATTAAACATTGCAATCAGATTAACAATCAAATGGATCGCCTGCCCGATCACACCATTGATCAAAAATCCGAGCGCAAACGCACAACACACAATCAAAAAAATCAGCCCGCCGAAAAATGTCTGTTCAAACATAATATCCCAAGCCTTTATAATACCCCAGCCTGAAAGCACAGCCAGCGCAATCAATACAATATTGACGACAGCGTAAAGAATGCGCTTCCCCTTTTCTGCAGAAATACATTTAAAAATATGTTCCAGCAGTTGCTTTCCAATCTTCATATCAAATCCCTCCTTCCTTTCGTTAACTTACGATTTAAAAACTTTTTTCTATATTCCCCCCCCAAAAAAAATATTCCGATTTAAAATAAAATAACCTGCTTTATGTATTTTTATTATAACAAATTCTAATCCATGTGTCAAGATGATTTCAAAAAACTCGTATTTCCGGTTTTTGCGTAGGGGCAACAGCTGAAGCATAAAAAACAGCTCCTTTCAAAGCACGCGCTTGTAAGGAGCTGTTTTTTTATGCATTTTATCTGCTTTTCATTTACGCGCTAATTTACTGACGCGTCCGCGCAGGCGCATTCCTGCAACACCGACGCATTCTCCGCCTGCTCATTGTACGCAACGGGCCTGCCGTAATAGCTTTTCCCTGCTTCGCTCATAACAGCGAAAACCTTTTCACTCAGTTTTCTTGCCTGTTCCCGCGGCGTCCCCTCTTTATCCGCATAAACGGCGGGAAGTATGTGCAGAATCAGCTTTTTCTGCATATGAAACAATTTCCGCAGCTTTGTTTCCCTAAATTCTATAAAAAGCGGAAGCGCAGGCACATCAAACTTGACCGCATAATGAAAGGCACCCTGTTTGAACGGCCGCAGTTTTTCATACCTCGGCCACAGCGCATGTTCCGGATAAAAGTTTACGATCTTTCCATGCGCCGTGAGCATACCGATCGCGTCCTGCAGTTTTTTCATGTCCGTAAACGTCGTACCGACAGGCAAAAATCCGCCCGACTTAAAAATACGGCCCGCCCATCCGCGCTTTATAAGATAGTATGAACCCGTATTGAAAACACGAAACGAACCCAATGCGTTTTTCACCAAAAGCGTATCCAGCGTATGCACATGATTGCACACCGAAATGGCTCCTTTCCCCTTCAGCGCACGCAGATTTTTTCGTCCCTTCACCCGCGCACCCAACGAAAACCAGGTGATCACGGGCCCGAATATTTTTACCACCGTCAAAAGCCAGCACCGACGGAACCGCTCCGAAAATTTTACGGGAAGATAATTGAAATCCCCGTCGATCGGCAGTGCATCAAACGTGCGATGCTCCTCGTTCATATCTACGTCGTACTGTCCCTTGCTCTCTAATTCCGCTTGTCTTTTGCGTAAGTCCCTTTTTGTCATATTTCTTACCAAAAGTAATATTATTTCATTACAATTATAGCATACCACAACCGGGAAAGCAATATTCACGCCAGACTTTTTTGTGAATTTCTGAAGAATTTCACAAATTTTCCATTTCGTCGAGCGTCAGCAGAAAACCTGGTATAAATTGCTCCATAAAATATCTGAGACAGGGCATATCTTTGGCTTTCAGCTCTTCTTCAATGCTTTCCTTTGCGCGCTTGAATTCCGTATTGCCGCTTTTCAGTTCTTCGAGGCATTTCACATACGCAGAAAGTTTATCCGCCGCCTTGACAAGCTTATATTCATAGCTGTCCGCATCCGCCTTCACGTACCCTGCTATACCCTTGCGTACCGGCTCGGGAAGCATGTCCAGCAATTTATCCGCCGCCCGATCTTCCAACTGCTTGTAAGCGCCGTGGATCTCTGCATTGAAATATTTGATCGGAGTAGGAAGATCACCCGTCATTACTTCACTCGTTTCATGATACAGCGCATACAGGACTGTTTTCGGGATATCGGGTGCATTGTGATAAATTTCCGTGTCGATCACCGCCAGCGCGTGCGCAAACATCGCCACCTGCTGGGAATGTTCCATAATATTTTCTTCGCGCGACGACCGCATCAGCGACCAACGGCGAATGTATTTCATTCTGTCCAAAAAAGCATAAAAATTATACATAACCGATCCCCTTGCAAAAGTTACAACCATTGTAGCACAAATCCTGTTGACTTTCAATCGAATTTGAATTATAATAATACGCGGTTTTGAAAAAGTACTCTCATAAAAAATGCGGCTTTTTTCTGTAAAACAAGAAATATCCCTGCATTTTTATCAGATACTCAATAACGAAACAAACAGAGAGAAAACGATATCAACCGTTTTTCGGCGGCGCATATCGGTTTGTCCATCTGATCACGAAATTTTCTTTTGCAAAGACAAAAGAAAATTTGTGAACAAATCCTGAAAAAACAAAAATCACACTTTTTGTTTTTTCACTTCACGCCGCACGGGCGGCGAACGGGGATAGGTGAATGCGGCGCATTCATCGAATGAAAGCCCCGAAAGATGCGCCGCAGAGGAAAACCCTGCGGTCAGCGGCTTTTCCGCGCGCCCGCAAGGTTTCCTTCAAAATCACGGCTTTCCGCAGCGCCTTTGCGCGAGGAAAAGAACTCTGAAAAAACAAAAATCGCACTTTTTGTTTTTTCACCCTGCGCCGCTCAGGCGGCGTGAGTAAAAGAGTGAATTTGCGCCCTTTAATGGAATGTGAACCTTGTTCACGGGGCGCAAAGAGGGAAAAAACGATACTGGCCGCAATCTTGCGGCGCATATCGGTTTGTCCATTTGATCACGAAATTTTCTTTTGTCTTTGCAAAAGAAAATTTGTGAATAACAATATATCCGCCGGGGGTGCTGTAAAAAGCTGAGATTATACCCTTTGAACCGGACAAGATAATCCTTGAACGGAAGTTGCAAAGACGCTATAACGGCACGCCCTTTCGGGGCGTGTTTTATTTTTGACCGTCGTCGGCGGAAAATCACAGGAGGTTTTTTTATGTTTCTCAATTCCCTTCTCGAAGTGAGCCAACAGACAACCGATCTGGTGCAGTATATCGCCATCGGTGCGGTCGCCCTTCTTGCTATCATCGTACTCGCCGTCTGCCTTGCAAGCCGCGGCAAACAGTTCGACACGAAAGCGCTCGCTTATGCTGCCGTGTGCCTTGCAACTTCGTTTGTGCTTTCCTTCATCAAGGTTTCGCCCGTTATGTACGGCGGTTCGATCACGCTTGCCAGCTGGGTACCCGTGCTCCTCTACGCCTATGCGTTCGGTGCTCCGCGCGGATTTTTGGTCGGAATCATCTTCGGCGTGCTCAATTTTATCTCGGGCCCCTATATTCTTACGCCGTTCACTTTCGTGCTCGATTACATCCTTGCGTTCGCCATGGTCGGGCTGATGGGATTTGCACGTAAATTTACCCGTTCCACGCTCGCCAACGTACTGATCGGCACAACGATCGCAGTGTTGGCTCGCTTTGTGATGCACCTGTTCTCCGGAATGATCTATTTTGCGGAAGACGCGATCTGGGTCGATTTGCCTACCCCCAACGCGTTTGTGTATTCCTTGATTTATCAACTTGTCTATGTCATTCCCGACGGAGCTATCTGCGCAATCGTTTTCGTCCTTCTTGCCAAAACCGGCACGTTGGATACCCTTTTGCATATGCTGCGCCCGAGCGTTTTCCCTGCAGCCAAAGCGAAAAACGCTGCCGCAGATACAAATGCAAACGCTGAGATCGCGGCAACGGAATCCGCTCCTGCAACAAAAGAAAAAGATCAACAGAACAAATAAAGTCAATTTATTAAGCCCAAAGCCCCGCAGCATAAATGCCGCGGGGCTTTGGGCTTTTTATTTGGATTTTGATCAAAAATTCAAATAACGATCTTTTAAAAACACGACGAAACGCTCAGAATTCATTGCTTTCGCCGTAACCGTATTCTTTCAGAAGGTTTGCCTTGTCGCGCCAATCGTCCTTGACCTTCACATACGCCGTCAGAAATACTTTGCTGCCGAGAAATTCTTCCATGCTCTTGCGCGCAAACGAAAGCGTTTCTTTAAGAGCTTTGCCCTGCTTTCCGATCAGGATCGCTTTGTGGTTTGCCTTTTCGCAGATGATATCCAGGTCGATGTCGTAAATGTTGCCCGTGTCGCGCTTTTTGAAAGTATTGACGAGAATCGCCACGCCGTGCGGAATCTCTTTGTCGTATTTTAAGAGAATCTTTTCGCGCATGATCTCCGCGATCATGAATTTTTCGCTCTTGTCCGAAAGTACGTTTTCGGGGAATAACGGCTCCCCTTCGGGCAATTTTTCCTTGATCGCCTCTTTCAGCTTCGCTATATTTTTCCCTTTCCGCGCCGATACGGGCACGATATCGCATTCGATCCCCTCTTCAAACAGACGCTTTACATCCGACGGAATCTGTTCTTCGGGCATGATATCCGTCTTGGTATAAGCGATCATCATTGGAATGCCGAACGAAAGATAATGTTTCATCAGCTCCACGTCCGAATCGCTCACCCCTTTATGCCCGTCATGGACATACAAAATCAGTTCCACGTCCTTTGCGGACTGCTCCGCCGTGCGCATCATCATGTCCGAAAGCGCCGTTTTGGATTTGTAGATCCCCGGCGTATCCACAAAGGCGATCTGCGCATTATCCTCGTTCAGAACACCCAATATCCGATCGCGCGTGGTCTGCGGCTTGGGCGAAACGATCGCCACCTTCTCGCCTACCAACACATTTACAAGCGTACTTTTGCCCGCATTTGCTTTGCCGATCACGGCAACAAATCCGCACTTCATGCTTTTTTCTCCTGTTCGCCCGCATCGCGCGGTATATCCATATCCGAGAGGACTCTCTCTTCCCGCGCGCGCATCTGCGCTTTCTCTTCTTCCGTTTCGTGATCGTAACCGAGCAGATGGCACAGCCCGTGCACCGCAAGATAATACAGTTCCCTGCGCAGGGAATGTCCGTATTCTTCCGCCTGCTGCGCCGCCCTCTCGCGGCAGATCACGATACTGCCTAAAAACAGATTTCCGTCTTCGTCCGTATCGAACGGGAAATCCTCTTTCCGGATCGGCTTTTGAAGAATCCCGTCCAGATTCGGAAAACTCAGCACATCCGTCACAGCGTCCTTTCCGCGCGTTTCGGCATTGAGTTTGCGGATCCCCGCTTCGTCCGTGAACACGAGTTCCACCGCCAGCGGAACATCCGCGTCCACTCCTTCCAGCCCATATTTTTCCAGCAAAGAGGTATCAAACCCCTCTTCTTCACATTCTATGACAAGTTCAGGCATTTTCTTTATCTTCCTCGTTTTTTCGGTTGAGTTTCAGCTTCGGGTACTGCACGCGGCTGTGATAGACACCCGTCAGACAGCTCACGATCGTCTCTTTGATGACCGTCAGATCTTTCATCGTCAGATCGCATTCGTCGAACTGATCGAGATCCATGCGCTCTTCGATAATGTCGCGCACCGCTCCTTCCACCTTTTCGGGCGAACGGTCCGGAAGCGTCCTGGAAATCGCTTCGCTCGCGTCTGCGATCATGATGATCGCCGCGATCTTCGTCTGCGGTTTGGGCCCGCCGTACGAAAATTCTTCGATGTTCACTTCGCCGTCCGACATCTTCAGCGCTTTCGCGTAAAAGTACTTGATCGGCATCGTTCCGTGATGCTGTACCGCTATATCCGCCAGAATTTTAGGCAGACGTTTGCTTAAAATCAGTTCATAACCGTCTTTCGCATGCGAACGGATGATATCCACGGAAAGCTCGGGCGACAACTCGTTGTGCGGATTGTACCCCGTCTGATTTTCCGTAAAATATTCAGGCTGGCGCAGTTTTCCCACGTCGTGGTAATACGCCGCCGCACGCGCAAGCGCCGTGTCCTCTCCGAGAGCGATCGCGCACGCTTCCGCCAGGTGCGCCACGACGATCGAATGGTTGAACGTACCCATCGCCCGCTCTTTCATCTCGCGCATGAGCGGCGCGTCATGGTCGGTCAGTTCCCGCAGCCTGTAATCGGTAATGCGGTTGAACAGCGTTTCATATACAGGAAGAAGCGCCATGAACAGCACCGACGAGAGAACGCCCGCTTCCAGCCCGTACAGCAACAGATATACGACCCCGATCCCGCGGTTGAACTCCAGGCACGCAACCATCACAAGGATCGGTATGCTCACCGCAAAACCCGTCAGGAAAGAACGTAGACGCGTTTTGACCTTGCTCCCCACAAATATCCCGACCATGCCCGCCGAAAAAGTCAGCAAGGGCGTGGAGCTGAGCGCCGTTTCGTATTGCTCAATGTTCGAAAAATTGGAAAAACGATCGATCGAAAACATCATCAGCGCAAAGATCACGTTGAGAAAAATCGCGTCTCTGCGGCTCAAAAGCATCAGCGCCAAAAGCGCCAGCAATGCGATCGGCCGCGAATAAATATTGAAAAAGTATCCGAAAAAATAACAGATCAGGATACAGACGTCCAGAAGCATGAAAACAAGCCAAATACTTTTGGGCGACGCCAAAAGAGTCTTGTCTTCAAATACGTAATAAAAATAAATGGTCAGAACAAGCAAAAATACGCTCGCCAACAGGTAGATCACCGTGTTGTAATTCTCGGCAACATAATCGCGGAACGACTGCGCCTGACCCTGCGTGTCCATCCACAGAAACAGCACGACCATGCAGACCAAAATCAGGTAGTTCAGCAGAAATACCAGTACGCTCGTTACACATTCGGTCTTGCCGAACGTTTTCACTTCGGAAGGATCGGCGTATCTCATTTTCTACCTCCCGCATTTTCGTGCCGCTGGCTTTCTTTCTCGTAAGCACGCACGATCTGCATCACCAGCGGATGCCGCACGACGTCTTTCGCCGTCAGTGTTACCGTCTCTATCCCTTCTATGTTTTTCAGAATCGAAACCGCCTGCTTCAACCCGCTCTTTTTCCCTTCGGGAAGATCGATCTGCGTAACATCCCCCGTGATCACCATTTTGCTCCCGTCGCCCATGCGCGTAAGAAACATCTTCATCTGTTCGCACGTCGTATTCTGCGCTTCGTCCAGGATAATGAACGCATTCGAAAGCGTCCTGCCGCGCATATACGCCAGCGGCGCGATCTCGATGCTTCCCTTTTCCATCAGCTTCAGATACGTTTCCATGCCGAACATCTCCTGCAACGCGTCATAGAGCGGGCGCAGATACGGATCCACCTTTGTCTGCAGATCCCCCGGCAAAAACCCGAGCTTTTCCCCCGCTTCCACCGCAGGACGGGTCAGAATGATCTTCTCCACCTGCTTGCCCTTGAACGCGCTCACCGCCAGACATACCGCCAGGTACGTTTTTCCCGTACCCGCAGGCCCTACACCGAATACCACCGTGTTCTTCTTGATCGCGTCCACGTACTTTTTCTGGCCGACCGTCTTGCATTTGATCTGCTTTCCGCGCGATGTGATCGCCACCACACCGCTCATCACCTGCTCGATCCCTTCCAGATTTCCTTCCCGCGCCAGTTCGATGCAGTACACGATGCGGGACTTGTCCACCGCCTCGCCCGCACGGATGAGCTTTAAGATCCCTTCCAGCACCCGTGCCGCCAGCGTAACGTTGTCCTCGTCCCCCGAAAGTTTCAACAGCACGCCGTCCACCGACGCCTGCACGCCCAACTCGCGCGTTACGATATTCAGATTTTCATCGAATGTGCCGAGCAACCTCTGCATATCGTCCAGATTGCCGGCATCGATCGTGATTTTCGTTTGCTCCATATAACCTCTGTTCCCGCATAAGATGCGGTTTTATCCCATATTCACTGCGATCCGCACCCGATAACTCAGGTGCACCGTATAAATGACTTCCTCGCCCTGCCCGATCGTATCCACCGTTTCCGAAACAGGTTCCCCGCCGCAGGCAAGATACGCCGCCGCCAGCGCCCGCTGACGCTGTTCCTCGCTTTCCTCTGCCGCCGTATACGAAAAATCGCCCGTACATAATATACTCGCGCGCGCGACGGCAAACGTCGGAATCTTTTCTCCCTCCTGCGTTTCCAGCCAACCTCCCGCAAGTTCCTGCCCCGCCGCCACCGTATCGCCTTCTGAAACCAGCGCCGTACCGCGCAGCACCGCGATCTCTTCCACAACGCCCGCGCAGGGACTTATAAGCGACGTTTCCCGTTCAGGAACGGGCGTTTCCGAACTTTCTTCCAGCGTGACCGTCACCGTACACCCCGACTTTTCCACCGACGCGAACACTACGTTCGGCAGTTGCATCATCGCCGCACGCGCCCGCTCCGCCGCTTCATCGTCGTAGACGGAATACATTCCCACACGGTTGTCCGCAAGGATCTTCTTTGCCTCATCCGCATAGCGCGCCGCACTGCCCTGCACGTCAATGCGAAGGACAAAGAAATTCCCCGCCGCACAGATCAGCAAAAACAGCAGCGCGCCGATCACTACGCCCGGCCGCGCAAGCAGTTTTTCTGTAATGCGTTTCAGACCCGCGCTTTTCTTCCTTGTTACAGTATAACACGAACTGCGGAAAATTGCAAAAATTTTTTTGCTTTCTTTTGATTTTACAAGGATTTTCAGCCGCCCTGCGCCGCATTTTTCCACAGAATACAGGCAAATCCCCGCCGCCGTGATCTTATCCAACGCCGCAAGCGGCATATTTGTGCGGATCTCCAACTCCTCCAAAAACAGCGGTTTCAAGTCGAACTTCCCCCCATCTCCACTTTTTCTACCTGCCCCGTCAGTACAAGATCGCCCATTCCGTAGCGTTCGATATGCAGATTTTTCCCGAATACGCGGACTTCCCCTTTTTTCAAAAGCAGTCCGATCTCTTCTTTGCTCAGAAAGGAGATACCCGTTACGTTTTCAAAACACGCGCATTTGCCCGCATATACCACGAACTTTGCGCCGCCGTAAGCGACATCCGGCGATACTCCGATCGACGAAAAAATTTCTTCAAACAACCGCATTTTTTCTCCTTCCGACGCCTTTCACGCCGTTTCCGCATTTTTTGCGCCTGCCTTTGCACAATTCTTTCCGCTTTTGCTTGCGATTTTCTTCCGCGAATGCTATAATTTCCGCAGAGTCTGCGTTTTCACGTTTTTTTAACGAGATCACTGCCGCCGCATAACATTCTTTCGTTAAACTCTTTACATAATTCAAACGACAGGTGAATGAAATGCAAACATCCCGAAAGAGAGAAAAAACCAGGGCCCTGCGGCTCTTTGTCGATATTTTCTGCGGCCTTGCGTTTCTTGCAATGATCGGAATTTTTATATTCCGCGCCGTCTCAGGCACGCTCGGCAACCGGCTCGCCGTACTGATCGCAAATTCATTGTTATGGCTTTTGCCCTTTGTTCTGCGGCCGATCTTTCGCGAAAAGATCAGCGAATCTGTCTACGCGGTTTTTGCCGTTTTCACATTTTTTGCCGCTCTGCTCGGATCCGTGCTCGGATTTTATTCGAAGATCTGGTGGTATGACCTGCTCATGCACACCCTTTTCGGATACCTGGGCGGCATCATCGGTCTGTTTTTCGTTTGCAAACTCTCGGATATAAACAAATTAAAACCTGCGTTCGTCATGCTCGTCTGCTTTGCCGTTTCCATGATGTTCGGGGCGCTTTGGGAAATCTTTGAATTCTCGGGAGACGTGCTCCTCGGCAATACCGCGCAAGGCTCGCACATAACCCTCCCCGACGGTTCCGTCGTAACCCCCTTGCAGGATACAATGGAAGACATAATTTGTAATTTTATCGGTGCGATCGTTTTTACCCTTCATTATCTTGCGCACATTCTCAGTAAAAAATCACTGCTGATCGGATATATGAAAGACGATTTCAGCCCTGAAATAAATACGGTTTCGTCAGAAAAGGAGTGAAACGTATGCCTATTTTACAGTACAAATGCGAAAAATGCGGAAAGAAATTCGAAGAACTTGTGCAGAAATTCGACGACCCTGTCTTCTGCCCTGTCTGCAAAGAGAAAGCCGTCCGCGACTGGAGCGGCGAAATGTTTTCCGCAACGGGCAAACCTTCCAAAAAATGCAGCGGCAACTGCAAAACCTGCGGCGGCTGCCATTGACCGCCGCAAACGGCGCACTGCTTCCACGGTGCGCCGTTTATTTTTTTGCCTGTTTCCCCTACATTTTTCCACTCCGCCGCGCGCAAACGCCCCTTTCGCAGCGCGTGCCGCCTTTTTGTATCCGTTGCATCCTCACCGAAATTTTCGCATGCGCAGAAACTGAAACCTCAGTTTTCCGACAGTACGTAAAACGCATGATCTGATCTGCACAAACTTTAACGGCAAAAAATTTCAACCGCACGGATTTTAAAGAAGACGGATTTTCATCAGCACGGACTTTAACCGAAAAAAGTTTGCACCGCATACGCAAAAAACGATAGCTTTACAAGACCGCCGATCCGTCCACAAACGAAGCGATCACGCCTGCGGCACCGGCGCTGCGGAAGCAATCTGCCAGTTCTTCGGGCAGTGCAATCTTGCCGCTGTACTCTTTGTAATAGCGCTTCAGCCCCGCAAAAAAGCGTTGATCTCCCACCGCGTCGCGCAGCGTATCAAACAAGAGCATCCCTTTATCATAGGCGATGACGACATATTCATATCCGCCGTAACTTCCCAGCTTTCTGTTCATGGTCGTGTCCGTTTCGCCGAATACCTGCGCCTGTACGCTGCACAGAGCATTGTATGCCGTATGCGCCGTCTCCTTTCGGGCGTCGGCATTCACCCCGTAATCCGCACGTTCCGCAAAGAACAGATACGAAGAATACTCCGCCAGACCTTCGTCCATCCACGCGTTTTCCAGCTGGTTGTTCCCCACCGCCGCATACCACCATTGATGTGCCGTTTCGTGCGCCGCCGTATAGAAATAATCTTTCTCCGTCAGCGCGTCCGACAGCATCACAAGCCCCGGGTATTCCATCCCTCCGAAACAAAATCCCGTCTGCACAGCCGAATAGGTTTTGTACATATAATCACCGAACGTATCCGCATAATATGTCATACAATCCGCCAGCAGCTGCAGCGTCTTTTCCGCCTGCGCGTCCGCATAGCAATAGTACATGACCTGCACGCCGTCCGCTATCGTCTGATACACTTCAAATTCCGTACTGCACACGATCGCAAAATCCCGCGCGTTTTCCAAACGGTAAGAAGCCGTCTTTTTCCCTCCGCTTTCCTTCGCCTCTGCCGTCTGCCCCGACGCCGCCACCGTGTACTCCGACGGAACCGTAAGAGTTACGGTATAGTCCGCACATTCACTGTAAAACGGGTCGCCGTCCGCATAATATTCGCATTCGTAAAATCCGCGGCCCGCATCGTATGCGCACAGGATCGGATAAAAATTCCCTAAGTTTACGGTATGCTCCGTTATTCCCGTCCGATGATCTACTTTCGCCAGCGTCAGCGTGTACCCGATTTCAAAACTCACGCTCTCCCCCGGAAAAAGCTCATTTTCCAGCGTTACTTCCAATATATTCTCATCTTCTCCGCATACCTTCCAATCCGCACACGGCCCCACGCTCTCAATTTCCATCGAGCCGTAATCCTTTCCGTCATAATACGCCGATACATACGCCGCAGGAACGGGCGCATATTTTGCTCCTTCCCGATACGCGTTTCCGAATAAATTGAACTTCAATGCCGTAAAAGAAGTCTCTTCGTCGTTTCGAAAGGTAAATTCCGTCGTTCCCTTCAAAACATTTCCTTCCAGCTCCGCCGTGATGCGGTATTCGTTTCTTTTTTCTCCCTTCGCACAAGCCGTAAAGAGCGGAATCGTTCCGAGCATAAGAGCGACAGAAATGAGCAACGCCATCCATTTTTTCATACTATTTCTCCTTTCCTTCTCTTATGCGTATGCAAGCTTTGCCGAAATTATGACCCTCTCTCCCCCAAAATGCGCTTTTGACGCCGCCGAAAAAGGAGTCTGCCGCAAAGCGGCGCGGAC